>NZ_JBEPBF010000018.1:0-107622 GCF_040298985.1 Streptomyces sp. NPDC001093
GGATTGCGTCAGATCGCCGCGCGAATCGACCTGTTCGGCATCATCGGCTTCGCCACCACGATGACTTCTCTGGTCGTCTTCCTGATGCCCCTGCCACACGTCACGTGGGCTGCTCTGATTGTCTTCCTCGTGGCCGCGGCCTTCACCGCCTGGTGGGAGTTGCGCCGCTCTGCGCCCTTCTTCGACCTGCGGGGCCTGGCCTCCAACGGTGCCCTGGCCCGCACCTACCTGCGCCAGGCCCTCACTCTGCTCGGCGTCTACTCGATGATGTTCGGCCTGACCCAGTGGATGGAAGCCGCCTACGGTCTGTCCACTCTGGAGACGGGCCTGATGCTGCTGCCGATGGGAGCCGTTTCCGCCCTGCTCTCCCGGCCACTCGCCCGCCGCAACCTGGTCCGTGGACCGGTGATCGCCTCCGCACTGAGCATGCTGCTCGGATCGGCCGGCATCATGCTGCTCGACTCCGGCAGCCCGGTCATCGCGCTCGTGCTGGTCTCGCTCGTCTTCGGCGTCACCAGCGCGACCACGACCGTCGGCAACCAGACAGCGCTCTATCAAGCGGCGCCCGCCGACCAGATCGGCACCGCCTCCGGCCTGTTCCGCACCTTCGGCTACCTCGGCACCATCACGTCGTCCGTGATCGGCGGCATCGTCTTCCGCGACGGCGCAAGTGACCAGGGTCTGCATTCCCTCGGCCTCGTCCTGGTGGTGGCGGGTGTCGCCGTCCTCCTCCTGACCGTGCTCGACCGCCGCCTCATGCGCCGCGTCACAACATCCTGACCGACACGCCCCTTCCCGAACCCCGGCTCAACATCCGCAAGGAGCACCACACATGACCACCCCCATCCTCCCCGCCCCGATAGCCAAGCGGACCGCACTGCTGGCCATGGACTTTCAGAACGGCATCGTTCCTCTCGCTCCCGACGCTGACGCGCTCGTCGACCGGGTCGCAGATGCAATCGCCGACTTCCGCGCCGCGGGCGGCACCATCGGCCACGTCCGCGTCGCCTTCACCGAGGAGGACTGGGCGGCGATTCCCGAAACGAACAAGTCGTTCAGCGCGGTAGCCGCGGCCCGCGGTATGCATCACGAGGACGGCATCACCCGGATCCACGACCGCCTGACCCCCGAGGACGGCGACATCGTCGTCCGCAAGATCCGCTACGGGGCCGGCTCCACCACCGATCTCTACGAGCAGCTCTCCTCCCGCGGCATCGACACGCTGATCCTGGCCGGCATCAGCACCAGCGGCGTCGTCCTGTCCACACTTATCGACGCCGCCGACCGCGACTACCGCGTGTACGTCCTGACCGACGGCGTCGCCGACCGCGACCAAGACGTCCACCGCATCCTGCTGGACAAGGTGTTTCCCTCCCGCGCCCACCTCGTCGACACCGAGGGACTGCGCGCGCTGATGAAGCGGGACTGACATCGGGCCACCGCCTTCGCCCGCGATGGCTTGTTCGTCGTCCGACCGCAGGACCGTCAGATCGCGACGCATCCAGGCGGATGTCTGATCGGCGATGACGGTGGCGTCCTTGGCGTCGGTCTTGCCCATGCCCCGGTAGCCGGCCGAGGCCCGGTTGACGGCCAGGCCGGGCATGTAGACGAGGCGCTGGCCGTGGTTGAGCAGCACGCTGATCCACAAGGCGGCCATGCCATCGGCGACGTCGACCGCCAAGACCACATCCACATCGAGGGCAAGTACGTCGGCGAGCAGGGCCAGCAGCTCCGGCTCGTCGTTCAGGACACGCCGCGACAGCAGTCGTTCGCCCTCCGCGTTCAGAACCACGCAATGGTGATGGGTCTTGCCGATGTCCGTACCCGCCCAGATCTGGACCACCAGTTCCTCCGGTCGCTCGATGCGCTGTTCTCCCGGACGACCTCGCCGGCGCGGTCCTACTCAGCGATCCACCCGAAGGCGGTCGCAGCTCCTGATCAGCGGCCGAGTCGTCGTGAGACACCGGGCAGCCAGGTGAGTAGAACCATCGAGGGCAACCGCATAGAAGCCATACCCAGTGCCTCTGAGTCTCTGGACCTTACGATGGCCCCTCCAACCCAGGAACAAGGTAGGACCGCATAGCCTCGAAACGAGATCACCGAGTGGCCGTCAGCACACCACTCCAGCGGACGTGACCCGTCGTGGTGGTGGTTCAGTTGGGTGGTGTGCGGGTGATGTATCGGTTCCGGATGGGTGTACTGACGGCCCGTCGGGCAGCGCGGCGTTGTCTGGTCGCGCTCACTTGCCAGACGGCGAGGAGCAGCAGCGTGCCGGTTTCGGCGAGGAGGCTGAGGACGGCTTGTGGTGCCGGTTGCAGACCGCGCTCGGTGAATCCGAACACGCCAATGGTGCGCGAAGCGGTGAAGCCGCCGAGGGCGCCGAGCGCGACGCCTGCCTCGGAGACCCTCAGCAGCGGGGGCGGTGTCCCGATCAGCAGCAGGGCAGCGAGGGCGAAGGACGCGCTGGCCTGGAGCAGGAACAGGGGGCCAATGATGTGGATGAAGCGGTACCCGTCGATGTAGAGCTGGGCGTGGATGTATCCGCCCGCGGCGAGGGTTGCGGCGGTCGCCGCCCGCAGGGTGGGGACGAGGAATCTTTGGGTGTTCATGCCAGCCTCTGGTCCTTGACGGCCAGTTCGCGGTCGCCTTGGCGGTAGCCGACGCTGCGGATGCCTGCCGGGACGGGGCGCATCCCGACCACTGCCTCGAGACGTTCCTGCTGGCTTCCTTGGAGGAACAGCTGCGTCGGCACGGCGGCCGACTCACCGGCTCCCACCAGGCAGCCGAGGAAGAGACGCGGGCCGGGTCTGGCGCAGGCATTTCGCGAGGCCATGCCAGAAGCCGCCGTGGTGGGGCCTGGGCGGATCTTGTACAGACTCGATGGGCTGATGCTGCGCGCCCCGCGCCTCTGTCTCACCGGGCTGCGGCGGGCCACTGGGGTGATACGCGGTGGCAAAGGCACCCCGCAGCGGCGAGGGGCCGGGGAACCGGCCCCGGCTCCTCGTTCAATCGAGGCAGAGAACCGATTCGCCGCGCAGAAGTCGGCTCCAGGGCACGGACCTGCGAGCCATGCCCACTGCGTTTGAGGGAGATTGCCATGAGCGGTACGACGACCTTGCCGACACCGTCCGGTCCCTACCTGGACGCAGGGCTGCTGCCCGCCGACTTCTACGCCCATGAGGAACTGCTGTCGGAGAAGGAACGGGGGAAGATCGCATCCTTGCGCGAATTCCTGCGCACGCAGGCCGCCCCGCTCGTCGACGACTACTGGGCCCGGGCCGAGTTCCCCTTCCAGCTGGTGGAGGGCTTCGGGAAGCTGGGCTTGATGGAATGGGCCGACCCCGACTCCCCGGAATCCAGGCCGAGCAACCTCTTCTCTGGCTTCACCGCGCTGGAGCTCGCACACTTCGACGCGTCCTTGGCGACGTTCTTCGGCGTGCACACAGGTCTGGCCATGGGCACCATCCTCGCCTGCGGCTCCGACGAGCAGAAGCGGCGGTGGCTGCCGGCGATGAGCCGCTTCGAAAACATCGGCGCCTTCGGGCTGACCGAGCCGCACGGCGGATCCGACGTGGCGGGCGGCCTGCGGACGACCGCGCGACGTGACGGCGATGGATGGGTCATCGACGGAGCCAAGCGATGGATCGGCAACGCGACGTTCGCCGACCTGGTCGTCATCTGGGCCCGCGACGTCGAGACGCAGCATGTGCTGGGATTCGTCGTGGAGAGGGACACCCCCGGGTTCACCGCGACGAAGATCGAGAACAAGATGGCGCTGCGGATCGTGCAGAACGCCGACATCGTGCTCGACGGCTGCCGCGTCCCGGAGTCCAACCGGCTACAGAACGCGAACTCCTTCAAGGACACCGCCAAGATCCTGCGCCAGACGCGCAGCGGCGTGGCGTGGCAGGCGGTGGGAGTGATGTTCGGCGCCTACGAGATCGCCCTGAGTTACGCGAAGGAGCGCGAGCAGTTCGGTCGCCCCATCGGAGGCTTCCAGCTCGTGCAGGACCTGCTGGTGAAGATGCTCGGCAACGCCACGGCATCCTGCGGGATGGTGACGCGACTGGCCCAGTTGCAGGACGCCGGGGTGTACCGGGACGAGCAGTCCGCGCTGGCGAAGGCTCAGTGCACCGTGCGGATGCGCGAGAACGTCGGGTGGGCGCGGGAGCTGATGGCCGGCAACGGGATCGTCCTCGACTACAAGATCGGCCGCTTCGTTGCCGACGCGGAGGCCATCTACTCGTACGAGGGCACACGGGAGATCCAGACCCTCATCGTCGGACGTGCCGTGACCGGCGGCCTGAGCGCCTTCGTGAGGTGATGACCATGACCACCGAATCCGTCTTCACCGGCTTGAAGGTCCTCGACGCGTCGAGCTTCATCGCGGGACCGGCCTCGGCCACCGTACTCTCCGACTTCGGAGCGGACGTCATCAAGATCGAGCCACCGGACAAGGGGGACCCCCAGCGGCGGCTCAGCTCCGTGCCGCCCAGCCCCCGGGCCGAGGCCAACTACAGCTGGCACCTCGCCAACCGCAACAAGCGGGGCATGGTGCTCGACCTGAAGTCCCCGGCGGCCACCGAGGTTCTCAAGCGGCTCGTCCAGTGGGCCGACGTGGTGATCACCAACTTCCCGCACGGCACGCGCGAGAAGCTGCACCTCGGCTACGAGGAGGTCTCGGGCTGGAACCCGAGAGTCGTCTACGCCGACATCACCGGCTTCGGGGATGCCGGTCCCGACGCCGGGCTGCCCGGCTTCGACCTCACCGCCGCCTGGTCGCGCAGCGGGCTGCTGGCCTCCACCCGGGACGCGGGAGCACCGCCGACGGTGCCGGTCTGGGGCAGCGGTGACTACATGTCGGCGATCGCGATCTACGCCGCGATCGTGACCGCCCTGTACCGCCGCGAGCGGACGGGACAAGGGGCCAGTGTCGGGACGTCGCTGCTCGCCGCAGGCGTATGGGCGACGGGAACACTCGTGGCCGGCGCGCTCGCCGGCGGTACCCCGTTCGAGCTGCACGACCGGAAGGCACCGGCGAACCCCCTGATCAATCCCTACCGAACCGCGGACGACGAGTGGTTCATGCTGGTCGCCTCACCCCCGCACTGGCCGGGACTCACGCGGGCCATCGGGCATCCCGAGCTCCTCGAGGACCCCCGTTTCGCCAGCATCGAGGGCTTCGTCAAGAACTCCGCCGCGCTGACGGAACTGCTCGACGCCGAGTTCCGCTCACGCCCGTTCGCCCACTGGAAGGACGCCCTGACCCGGGAACGCGTCACCTACAGCCTTATCCAGACGCCCGAGCAGGCAGCACAGGACCCGCAGCTGCGCGCGAACGACATCGTCGTGCCGCTGGCAGGGGTCAGCGGGCTGGAGTACACCATCAACAGCCCGGTCACCGTGCGAGGCGTCGAGAAAGTCCCGGCGAAGCGGGCCCCGGACCTGGGTGAGCACAACGACGGAATCCTCGCCGAGCTGGGATTCGGCCCTGCCGACATCGCCGAACTGCGCGCCCAGGGAGCGATTCCCGGCCCGACGCAAGCGCAGGCGCCGCAATGAGCACGGCGCCCGAAGCAGCCGCCATGGTGCTGCACGAGCGCCGCGGCGGCGTGCTGACCGTCACCATCAACCGTCCGGCACAGAAGAACGCCGTCGACCACGAGGTCGCGGTACAACTCGCGGCGGCCGTGGATCTGCTCGACGCGGACCCGGAACTCTCGGTCGGCGTTCTCACGGGCGTCGGCGGGGTGTTCAGCGCCGGCATGGACCTGAAAGCCTTCACCAAGGGGGAGCTGCCGGTGCTCCCCGGCCGGGGATTCGGCGGGCTCACCCGCGCGGCGGTGCGCAAGCCGCTGATCGCCGCGGTCGAGGGCTGGGCGCTCGGCGGCGGCTTCGAGATGGTGCTCGCCTGCGATCTGATCGTCGCCGCGGAGGACGCCCGGTTCGGGCTTCCCGAGACAACCCGTGGTCTCGTGGCGGCAGAGGGCGGACTGGTCCGGCTGCCGCGCCGCCTTCCGTACCACGTCGCCGCGCGCGTACTGCTCACCGGCGAGCCGCTGACCGCCGCGGAAGCCAAGCAGTACGGGCTCGTCAACGAACTGACCCCACCCGGCAGCGCGTTGGCTGTGGCCCGGGAACTGGCGGGGCGCGTCGCGGGGAACGCACCGCTGGCGCTCGCAGCCGTCAAGGAGGTCCTGCGCGAAACCCAGGGCCTGAACGAGAGCGACGCGTTCACACGCCAGGACGAGATCACCAGCGGGCTGGCCACCAGCGAGGACGCCAGGGAAGGCGCACGGGCGTTCGCCGAGAAGCGCGCACCCGTCTGGCACGGCCGTTGATGCCGGTCACGTCAGCCCCCTACCGCCCGTGTCCGATTCCCTCAGGAACGGTGAGCCAGTCATGAATGAGCACAGGCCTGTCCAGCGCGTGGCGATCGTCGGGACCGGCACGATCGGTGCGAGCTGGGCGACGCACTATCTCGCGCGCGGCTTCGACGTCACGGCGACCGATCCCGCCCCCACCGCGGAGACGGCTCTGCGGTCGTACGTGGAGGCGGCCTGGGACGCGGCCGCCTCGATCGGGCTCGCGCCCGGGGCTTCGCCCGACCGGCTGAGCTTCACCGCCGACCTGCGTCAGGCCGTCGCGGACGCCGACTTCGTCCAGGAGAACGCACCAGAGCGGCCGGAGCTCAAGGTGAAGCTGTTCGCCGACATCGACGAGGCCACGCCGCCGGACGCGATTCTCGCGTCGAGTTCATCGGGCATCACGATGAGCGTCATCCAGGCCGAGTGCCGGCGCCCGGAGCGGACCGTCATCGGGCATCCCTTCAACCCGCCGCACATCATCCCTCTGGTCGAGGTCGTCGGCGGCACGAGGACCGCTCCCGAGACGATCCAGGACGTCATGACGTTCTACGCCGCGATCGGCAAGAAGCCGGTCCACCTCAAGAAGGAACTTCCCGGGCACGTCGCCAACCGCATCCAGGTCGCCCTGTACCGCGAGGTGGTGTACCTGGTCCAGGAGGGCGTGCTCGACGTGGCCGACTCCGACGACGCGGTGTCCTGGGGCCCGGGGCTCAGATGGGGTGTCATGGGACCCCATCTGCTGTGGCATCTGGGCGGAGGCGAGGGCGGCATCCAGCACTTCATGGAGACGCTCATGCCGCGGATGGTGGCGTCCTGGCAGGACCTGGGCACCCCGGAGTTCACACCCGAGCTCCAGCAGACGATCGTGGCCGGAGTCCTCGATGAGGCGGGCGGCCACTCGGTCGACGAGCTGGCCGACCGGCGCGACGCGATGCTCTCGGCCCTGCTGGCCGTGCGCGCCCGGCATGACTCCTCCGCCCCGGGGTCCACAGCCGACCCCGTGACAGAGGAGGGGGCATGACGCAGCGGCAGGAAAGGCTGTTCGTACTCGAAGCCAGCGGTGGCGGCCGGCTGTTCTGCGTGCATCCCGACGGCTCGGGCAAGACGGTCCTCGTCACCGGGTGCAGGGTTCCTGACGGGGTGGCGGTCGATGTGGCGGCCGGGCACGTCTACTGGACGAACATGGGTGTGCCGGGGGAGAACGACGGCTCGATCGAGCGTGTGGACCTGGACGGAGGCAACCGGACGACGATCGTGCCGAGCGGCGTCACGCACACCCCGAAGCAGCTCCACTTCGAGGCCGTGGGCCGGAAGCTGTACTGGGGTGATCGTGAGGGCATGCGCGTGATGCGCTGCGAACTCGACGGCTCGAACGTCGAGACACTCGTGCAGACGGGACAGGGAGCCGACGACCGCCAGGACGAGAGAAGGTGGTGCGTGGGAGTCGCCGTCGACCCGGCCGGCGGACATCTCTACTGGTCCCAGAAGGGCCCGAGCGATGCGGGGGAGGGGAAGATCCTGCGGGCCGGAATCGACCTTCCCGAGGGGCAGAGCGCGGCCGAACGCAGCGACATCGAAGTGCTCTTCGAAGGGCTGCCGGAGCCGATCGACCTCGAACTCGATCACGCGCAGCGCCTGTTGTACTGGACGGACCGCGGCGACCCGCCCCGGGGCAACACAGTGAACCGCGCACCCATGCACCCGCGGAACGCAGTACGTTCGCCCGAGATCCTCCTCACCCACCTGATGGAAGGCATCGGCATCACCCTCGACCCGGACGGCGGCCGTATGTACGTGACCGACCTGGGCGGCAGCATCTACACCGCCGGCCTCGACGGATCGGACCGCAAGGAGATCCTCGTCGCACAGGGCAACCTCACCGGAATCGCCCATGCCGTGCTGGTGACCGGGAAAGGCGTATGACCAAGTGCGTACGTCACACTCCCATTTGGTTCAACATTAAATTACACTGAGGGGTGTCGCGAAATTCAAGGAGTCCTTGTGGAGAGCATTGAATCGGCCGGCGTTGACGCGCAGCACTCTGTGCGCGTCTTCAGTAGTGCGGCACGGTGGCTGACCGAGCAGGTCGGACAGGAAATTCGACGTGAGACCGGCATGTGGCAGATCCACTATGAGATGCTCTCTTGGCTGGCGGAAGCCCCTGAGGGGCAACTGGGCCTGACCAAGTTGGCCCGGCGGATGGGCATATCGACCAGCAGACTCTCCCATCTGGTGGACCGCACACGGGAGCACGGCTGGGTGGTGCGGGTACCGGATCCCGTCAGCCGCCGCATCGTCCTGGCGCGGTTGACCGGTGCGGGAAGAGATGCCTTGCGGGCCGCAGCTCCCCTCCAGCTCGCCTGCGTGCGCTCTCATTTCCTCGACCGTTTGACGCCTGCCCAGGTTGAGCAATTGCGTGAGATCAGTGAGGCACTTATCGGGCCGGTGGACCACCATGACGAAGGCGTCGGTGCGGATTCGGAATACTCGGAACGGTCAGCCTGACGTCGCCTTCCTCCACCGCAACTCCGTAATTGCGCTTCACTCATGAGGAAGTGCATTCGCAGACGACGTTTCTGTCCTCGGACGTTCCGCGTGCCGACGTCACTTCCCGGGATCGTCATTGGCGTCGCGCACCGCGCGCATGGCATCGGCGAGCTTGCCCAACCCGTCGCGGCCGAGAGGGGCGAGGACTCGGTCGCGCAGTATCCCCGTAACGGCCTCGGAGACGGCCCGGGCCGTGTCCTTGCCCAGGTCCGTCAGTTCGAGGTAGATGAGGCGCCGGTCTTCCTCACAGGTCATACGCCGAGTCAGACCGGCCGCACAGAGCCGGTCGGCAAGCTTGGTGAACCCGCCACTGGACATGCGTGTCTCGTGTGCCAGGCGTGTCATCGGCATCCGGTTCTTGGGCGCGGTGAGCAAGCGCACCAGAACCTCGGCGGCGCCATGGCGGAGGTTGAAGCGCTCGGCCAGTTCGCTCGCGAGAGAGTCCTGCGTGGCCTGGAAGCCCTGCATCACCAACATCCACCCGTCGAGCAGCTCACGGTCGATGCTCTCGCCGCCACTACGGACGTCGCCATTGGCGGAGGGCGGCGTGGGCTCCGCCCTCCGCCGCCCTCTCGTCTCTCTCTCCATGCCAGTCTCAACGCGCCGGCGGCGCAGATGTTCCTGATGACTCAGACGGGCAGGCCCGGCCGTGCCAGGACGGCGCGGGTCGTCAGCCCGCTGAGAATGCCGAGGCCGACGGCCGAGGCCGCCCACCAGGGGGCCCAGGGAAGCAGGCCGATGGCCTGGTCGACCGACCAGCGGCCGGGCCCGGTGAGCGTCAGCACGGCCGGCAGGACGGTCAGGACGAGCGGGTACTCGTACCCGTCGTGCTGCACCCAGAGCCCGTTGCGCCACTTCACCGTGGCCGCGACCGTCATGACTCCCGCCGAGATGGTGGCCGCCAAAGGGGTGAGCGCTCCCGCGCTGAGCAGCAGACCTGCGGTGATCTGTCCCAGGCCCGCGGCGGCCGCAGTGAGCCGGCCGCCACGGAACCCGTCCGCTCGGAACTCCGCAGCTCCACCCTCGATCCCGTGACCTCCCAGGCGGTGGCTGACCTTCTGGATCCCATGCCCGGCGAACAGCAGGCCGACGACCAGCCTCAGGATGAGCAGTCCGGTGTTCATCACACTCTCCTCGTGCGTGGTGGGTGGTGCGGTAGAGGTCGGTTGCGGTGCCTCAGAGCACGAAGCAGGTGTCGAAGATCTCGGTCGGAGCCTCCGGCGCGAAGCCGCGCTGGGCGCGCCAGTGCCGGTGCTGCTCGGACTCGGCGACGGCCTGGCCGAGCAGCTCCGCCTGTCGCGCGCCCGAGATGCTGGGCTTGACGGTGGCCTGGTAGCCCCCGTAGTGGGCGACCGGACTCCAAGCCGGGCTGATCGCCGGTATCGCCTCGTCCAGACCTTCGTACTCGCCTGCGGCGTACACAATGCGTCCGCCGGTGACGGTCAGGAGGGACTCGATGTGCGGGATGTCCTGCTCCGGGACGGTGAAGAAGTCGTCGGAGAGGACGGCGAGGTCGCCGTAGAAGCCGGGCTTGAGGATGCCCTTGACGTCCTGCTCACCGGTGAGTTTGGCGCCGGCCTGGGTGTACATGGTCAGTGCCGTCTCCCGGCTGACGCGGTTCTCCGGCGGGTAGATCGTCAGGTCGCCGATGGTCCGGCCGGAGACGAGCCAGTGCAGCGCGACCCACGGGTTGTAGGAGGACACCCGGGTGGCGTCCGTGCCGGCGCCGACGGTCAGGCCGCGCTCCAGCATGGCGCGCACCGGGGGTGCGGCTGCAGCGGCAGCGGCGCCGTAGCGGCGTACGAACGCCTCGCCCTGGAAGGACATGCGGTTCTGGACCGACATGGCGCCGCCCAGTGCCGCGACGCGGTCCAGGCTCTCGCCCGAGACGGTCTCCGCGTGGTCGAACAGCCAGCGGTTGCCGGCGGGGAAGAGGCCCTCGGCGGCGAGCTTCTCGAAGACCGCGAGGTCGCGGCGGATCGTCTCGTCGTAGGTGGCGTGCAGCCGGAAGCCCCAGCCGTTCTCCATCAGCAGCCGTACGGCCTTCTCGAAGTCGCCCTCGTAGCCCGCGGCCAGCTCGGGCCTGGGCTCGGTGAAGTTCTCGAAGTCGGCAGCCGACCAAGTCAGGTTCTCTCCGGCGCCGTTGAGCCGGAGCCATGCGTCGCCGTCTCCGGGCTTGACCATGTCGATCCAGCGCTTGAGGTCGTCGATCTCCTGTCCCGGGGTCTGCGGGAAGAGGTGGTAGGCGATGCGCAGCGACAGCTGGCCGGCCTTGGCGAGGTCGATGACGGTGCCGTAGTTGTCGGGGAAGTTCTGGAAGCCGCCGGCCGCGTCGATGGCCGAGGTGAGACCGAATCGGTTCAGCTCGCGCAGGAAGTGGCGGGTGGAGGTCTTCAGGTCCTCGCCCTGCAGGGTCGGTGCCGCGGCGAGGGTGGAGTACAGGATCAGCGCGCTGGGGGCGGCCAGGAGCATGCCGGTCGGCTCCCCGTCACGGCCGCGCACGAGCTGGCCGCCCTTGGGGTCGGGTGTGGCCTTGGTGTATCCCGCCGCCTTCAGCGCCGCACGGTTCATCAGGGCGGACTGGTACAGGTGCAGCACGAACACCGGTGTGTCCGGAGCGGCCGCGTTCAGCTCGGCCAGGGTCGGCAGGCGCTTCTCGGCGAACTGGTCCGCCGACCATCCGCCGACCACCCTGACCCACTGCCCCTTGGGGGTGCGGGCGGCCTGCTCGCGCAGCATCGCCAGTGCCTGACGCAGCGTCGGTACGCCGTCCCAGCGCAGTTCAAGGACGTAGTTCAGGCCGCCGCGGATCACGTGCAGGTGGGAGTCGTTGAGGCCGGGCACGACCCGGCGGCCCAGCGCGTCGACCACTCGGGTCCGGCCGCTGATCAGTCGGGCGACGTCGTTGTCGTCACCGACCACGGTGACCTTGCCGTCCTTGATGGCGACGGCGCTGGCCTGGGGGTTTGTCGGGTCGCCGGTGTAGAGCTTGGCGTTGCGGATCACGAGGTCGGCGACGTGGTCGTCGCTGACCGGGGGGAGGCCAGCCACGGGCATAGTGGCCATGGAAATCATCTCCAATGAGCAAGCCCAAAAAATGGGGGGTGTGGGGGGTGAAGCGGCTACCGGGGCCGCAGTGAGGGGGACTGGCAGGCGGGCTTGAGTCAGCCCGCGGACGGGCCGCGTGGTACGGCCAGGACGGCGGCAGCGGTACCGAATGTGCTTGCCAGCAGAGGCCAGCCGAGCCCCGTGTGCTGCACGAGCAGGGCTCCGCCGAACGCGCCTACCAGCATCGCCAGCACCGAGGCCAGCCGACGCCCGGCACGCGGATTGGTACCGCCTGCCGGAGTCGAGTCGGATGCCAGTCCGGTCAGCGTCAGGGTCAGCACTGTCGTGGTCACATCCGGAACGGCGAGTTTGCGAACCGTCCCGTTGCGCAGGCCCATGGCCAGTGCGATCAGGGCGATGAGCGCATGGAGCGCATGGCTCGCGACAAAGGCGACCGTGGTGGCCGTGGCCAGCAGCACCGTTTCCAGCAGCAGGATGCAGCGCAGCCGGCTCGGCGACGTCCAGTGACCCATCACGGTTGCCAGACGGCCGGCCGCCCCCGCCCCGAGAAGGAAGGCGGCCAGCGACACCAGCGAGCCGAGCACCGAGAAGCCGGGGACGCCGGCGGCGGCGAAGCCGATGATGACCACGTTGCCGGTCATGTTCGCGGTGAAGACATGGCCCAGCCCCAGATAGCTGACCGCGTCGATGAGCCCGCTCACCGCCGTCACGGTCATCAGGGCCGGCAGTAGCGGCTCACGACCGCCCGACGCGCCGGGCGCCGAGGAATGATTGAGGTTCACTGTCGTTTCCTTGGGTCACGGCCCATGCCGGGTTCGGATTGCTCGCGCACGCGAACGTGGGCCGTCCATGGGCCGGCCGCTAGGTGGCAGGCCCGCTGCTTCTGGGACGCGGGATGACCTCTGCGCCGCTGCATCCCCGGACGGCGGGTACTTCGAGGTCTTTGGCTGCGGGCCGGTGCCGGCCCAGGGGCGGGGCGCCCTCGGGCCGGCGACCCGGTGGATCAGCCCGCGGCGTGGGCGCCGATGACGGACTGGGCGTAGACGACGCCGAGACCGTAGGCGCCGCCGTGCTCCTTGACGATCTCCATGACAGGGAGGTACGTCTCGGCACGGGCCCAGTCGCGCTGCAGCTCGAGCAGGACCTGGATCCAAGTCACCGGCACGGCACCGGCATTGACCATCCGCTCGATGGCGTGCTCGTGAGCCTGCGGGGTGACACCGCCGGAGGCGTCGGCCACGACGTACACCTCGTAGCCCTGCCCGAGGGCGGACAGCACGGGGAGAACGATGCACACCTCGGTCCACAGGCCCGAGATGACGATCTTCCGGCGGCCGGTGGCCTTGATCGCCTCGACGACCGCGTTGTCCTCCCAGGCGTTCATCGTGGTGCGGTCGATGATCTCCTGACCGGGGAAGACCTCGGCCAGCTGAGGCAGGAGCGGGCCGGAGAAGGACTCGGCGGCCACGGTGGTCAGCACCGTCGGCACACCGAACGCCTTGGCCGCCTTCGCCAGGCCCACGGTGGCATTGACGATCGCGGTGCGGTCGCCGCTGGCGGTCCCGAAGAACATCTGCGGCTGGTGGTCGACGAACAGCATCACCGAGTTCTCAGGGGTCAGCAGATCCGGGCTGGGGGCGGCCTTGACATTGGCGATGTTGAACATGATGGGTTCCTCTTGTTCTGAAAGGAGCAGGGACACGCGTCCTGCGTGCCTGCCGGAGGGCCGGCCGAAGAAGCGGCCGATCCGCGCGAGCAGTCCCTGCGGTCGGTTCTCGGATGCCGGCATTGCGGCCTCCTCGGGTGTCTCGTGAGGACGGGATCCGTCCCCGGGTGGGACGCCCATGTCAATCAATCTTCCAAGCCAGATATTTCTGCGCAAGAGGTTGAATGATGAACTAGCGGGGTGAGGTGTCTCACGTCGCCCACATGCGCTCCCGGGCCGTCTCGCTGTCTGACACGTGCGCAGACCGCGGCCGCGTGGGCGCTCGAGGTGCTCGGGATCTGTATGTGTGGATCCCCGGGCCCCCTGGCGTCGCGAGCTGTCGGTCGCGGCAATCGGCTCAGTCGTGTCGCTGTGTCGGCACGCCTGCCCTCCCCTTTGACCGGGGCCGCATCAACCGATGGCGTTCCTGCCGCGTGTGCCCGGGTGCTGCGCCGCCGATCGGAGGACCGCATCGAGCCCGCCGATCATGCCGACGAGTGCCGGGCTGGGTGTGGCGGCGACGATGGTCGGTCTTCTCCGGCTCGCGGGCCTGGCTGTCGTTCTGGGCCGGCCGTGCGGCGGTCCATGTCGCCGGCGCGACAGGCTCGACGATGGCCCCACCGACCCTGGTGGCCGGGGTCCGGATCCTTGCCGCGTTCACCGAGGGCATCGAGGACCGGCCGGACGCCGCCTTCGGGAACATCAAGGTGGATGTGCCGACTTTCTACGCTCCCGGCCTCCGGCCCACCGGCTTCGTCGAGGTCGTCAAGAACTCCGACTGTCCGGAATGACTGGCCGCGGCCAGGCATTGAGTAGTAGGACTCTATTGACTTGAGTCACTCCAGAACTAGGATTGGATACATAAAAGATTCTGGATGAAGCGCGCAACGACTCCGACGGCGAGTCTGCACACTCTGGAGGCAGCGATGGCCAGGAATCGATCGATGCCGACCGGCGCCGGACACCCAGACGCCCGCCATGCCCCGACAGCAGACGGGGATCGAGCAGAACAGGAGCCGATGGCCCGAGCTGCCACGCGTCTGCGCGACGCGCAGCTTCGGGTGACTGCGCAGCGCATGGCCGTACTCGCCGCTGTCGAGGAGCTGCCCGGGCATCCCGAGGTCGAAGCCATTCGGGCCCGGGCGCAGCAGGTGACAGGTCAACTGTCGCTGCAAGCCACGTACAACGTCCTTCGTGTGCTGACGGAGGCGGGTATGATCCGCTGCACCCAGATCGCGGGCCTGCCGGCACGGTACGAACCCGAACGCAACGACAATCACCACCACTTCGTGTGCCGCCTCTGCGGCGACATCATCGATGTGGAATGCGTGGTCGGTGCGGCACCCTGCCTTGAGAGCAACCTGCCCGTTTCCTACCGGGTCGACGAAGCTGCAGTCACCTTCTGGGGTACCTGCGAGCGCTGCGCCGCCCAGCGGCGCTGATCGCCTCGCCGACACATGACCCAGGCGTCGCATGTCCACGAGATGCGGCGACGCCTGGGCCTCCTCTCCAAGCCGCGCTTGCGGGCGGCGAATCCTGAACGTCGACGGTCGATCGGATCCCGCCTCGTCGGCTGCGGCTCCCGCTGTCCCACGCCGCCCCGCGTGACTGCCGGACCCCGTCGCTTCCTGGCGCGGACTCGCAGCGATACATACGCCCCATGCCGGACTCCCCATGGCGGAGTGACGTCGAAACGTCGCTCCGCCATGGCGTAGGTCTGGGGCTGCGCGCTTTTGGCACCGGTCAGTGCTGGTTTCGTGCGCGGCGTTGCATCGCGGCACGTCGTCTTCATGGTGCGTCCCGGGGGCAATTCCAGTATCTTGTCAAGTTCTTAAACTGTTTCCATTGTCTGGAGTCACTCCACAAAGTAGAGTGGAGCTCAAGAAGATCCGGAACCCCAGTACCGCAGAGTTCAGCGGTAGAGGAGGAACGGACCCCAGCAGCACCACTGCGCGGTCACACATCCACCAGCGGCGCATCGACGGCGTTCATGAGGTGGGTTCGCGCTCGGCGCCTCGCGAACCGGTGTCCAATCAACACAGGACGATCATCGTGGTTACCTGCATCCGCCCAGGGTCGGAGAGTCCCGCCCTCGGCACCAGCACAGCACAGACGTCTTCCAGACCGCAGACAGGCTCGCTCATGCCGCGGTGGCCGAACTGGCCGACTTCGTCGCCATCGAGGTGTCGGAGCCGATACTGCACGGCGACGTGTCCATACCCCGCCCTCTGCCCAGCGGCACACTGTTTCGACGTGCTGCCTTCCAGTCCAAGCCGGGAACCGACGTCAGGCCCGCGTACGCGGTGGGTGACGTGTCCCGGATCCCGCGTGCGACCCCCTACCGGCAGGCCCTCGTCGATCTGCGCCCTCGCCTCATCGCCCACCTGGTCCGCGACGGGCGGTGGCCGGTGCATGATCCTGCCCGCGCACACTGCATCCGGGAGGCGCGGGCCCACTCCGCCATGGTGATCCCCCTGATCGTCGGGGACGCCGTTCTCGGCCTGGTGGCCCTGTATCGGCGGGCGGAGTCCGCTCCCTTCGACGTGGACGACCTCCAGGCGGCCGTCAGGTTCGCGGACCGGGCCGCGCAGTGTCTGGACGCGGTCCGTGACCGGATCCAGGGACGTGTCCATGCCCAGCTCCTGCAGCGACAGCTGCTTCCTGAGGCGCTTCCGTCCTTCGGAGCGATCGAGGCTGCGGAAGGGGAGCTTCCGGTGGAGGGCTCAGGAGGCGAGTGGTTCGACATCATCCCGCTGTCCGGTGCACGCGCGGCCCTGGTGGTGGGAGCCGCACGAGGTCGGGGCGTCGATGCCGCGGTCGGCATGAGCCAGTTGAGAGCGATGATCATCACGCTGGCCATGGAGGACCTGGCGCCGGACGAGATACTCGCGCGCCTGGAGGACATGGCGACCCGCCTGGGGGAGCACCTGATGTCGGGCCGGCTCCCGTCCGATGTGAAGTATGCAGGCGCCAGTTGCCTCTTGGTGGTGTACGACCCCGTCACCGGGCGCTGCACCTCGTCCCGGGCCGGCGGTTCGCAGCTGGTGATCATCCACCCCGACGGTGTTGTCGGCGCGCCGGGCCTGCCCTGCCATCCGGCTCTGGGTACCGATGGGCATCCTTACGAGAGCGCCGAGGTCGACGTACCCCCAGGTACCGTCCTGCTCCTCAAGAGCGGTGGCATCGACGATGCCCACCCCGACGGCGACGCTGCCACGGAACACCTCCATGAGGTGGTGAACCGGTCCGGCCTCGACGTGCGGAAGATCATCGAGAGCGCCCGTCGCGATGTGGACCCGGGCCATGAGCCGGCCCTGCTCGTGGCCCGTGCACAGGCCTTGGACGCGAAGAACGTCGCAAGTCTGGCCGTACCGTCCGACCCTGCGGCCGTCGCCGCTGCCCGCGCCTGGACCCGCCGGCAGTTGGCGACATGGACGCTCGACGAACTCGCTTCCACCACCGCCTTGATCGTCAGTGAACTCGTGACCAATGCCCTCCGCTACGCGACCGGGCCGACAGAACTGCGCCTGATCAACGACGGTCACACACTCATCTGCGAAGTCTCCGACACCAACGGTGCCGTTCCCCGTCTGCACAAGGCCCGCCCGAGCGACGAGGGCGGCCGCGGCCTGTCCATCGTCTCCGAGCTCACACAGCACCAAGGGACGCGCCTCACCGCTCGCGGCAAGACCGTGTGGACCCAACAGTCCCACTCGACGTGAGGAGCTGAAGCCATGGGTGTACAGGCCGAAAGGCCCATCCCGTCCCGCTGGAACAAACTCCCATCGCTCGCCCGGGTGATCATCCCGAAACGACTTCCTGGGCGAATGCGGGAGAGGAGCGGCGCCTGCGAGTCCATGCTCGTCGCCCCTCTGCTGGTGATCGCGCTGGACACGACCGCGGATCTGCTCACCCCCAACCTGCAGTTCAACCGGTTGCTCGGCGTGGCGCCGGCGCTGGCCGCCGCCATGTGGCCCGTGGCCGGCACGCTGGTCATCGGACTGCTGGCCCTGACAGCCGGCATCGCCCTCGCCGCCACCCACCACGGTCTCGGTCAGACACCCAGTGTGTTCACCGTCGTGGCGATCACGGCCATCACACTGGCCGCTGCATACGCCAGTCGGGTACGGCAGCACCGGGAGCGCACCCTCGCTGCGGTCCGCAGCGTGGCGGAAACCGCACAGCACGCACTGCGGCCCCCGATCCCACGCCACCTCGGGCACGTCGACATCGAGACCATCTACCAGGCCGCTGCCGCGCATGCCCGCATCGGCGGCGACTTCTACGAGGCGCGCCGGACCCCGCACGGCGTACGGCTGATCATCGGCGATGTGCGCGGCAAAGGACTTCCCGCCGTCGAAGCCGCATCAACGATGCTCAACTCCTTCCGGGCGAATGTGCGGGACGCGTCCGATCTGCCGTATCTGGCACACATGTTGGAAGCAAGCATGCACGAACACTTCGAAGAGGTCCTCACCGACGACACGCTCGAGCGCTTCGTCACCATCGTGCTCGCCGAGATCCCGGCCGAGGAGCCCATCGCCCGCCTCGTCAACTGCGGACACCCACCGCCGCTGCTGCTCCACAACGGCGAGGTGCGCGAGGTGGAACCCAGCGCACCCTCGCCGCCCATCAACATGGCTGCCCTTCTGGGCGACCACTACCAGCTCGACACCATCCCCTTCGGCCTGGGCGACCGCCTGCTGCTCTACACCGACGGCATCAGCGAAAGCCGCGACCTGACCGGCACCTTCTACCCCCTCGCCCAACGCATCCGCAGATGGGCCTCGGCCCCACCCCGCCAACTCCTGCACCACCTCCACCACGACATGAACGCCTACGTTCCCGGCACCCGCGACGACGACGTCGCCGCGCTCGTCGCTCACCGCGTCAGACCGGGCGAACGGCGACATCATCGCCACGTCTGACACGTTCGCACGGGCCCGGCGGCCGCGAAACCAGGCAGACACACGACACCGCAAACGACGCGGAAGGCAGAGGGCAGTCATGTCCGATGCCGGTTTCCTCAACGATCCATGCCAGCGGAGGCACAAGGTGACCACACAAGACGGAGGGCGTCCCCTTCTCACCACCGAGGCCGGTGCGCCTGTCGCGGACAATCAGAACTCCGAGACGGCCGGCCGCGGCGGGCCGCTGCTCGTCCAGGATCAGCAACTGTTCGAGAAGCTGGCGCGCTTCAACCGTGAGCGCATCCCGGAGCGGATCGTGCACGCGCGCGGCGCCGGTGCGTACGGCACATTCACCGTCACCGCCGATGTGACGACGTACACCCGGGCTGCGTTCCTCTCGGAGATCGGCAAGCAGACCGAGGTGTTCGTCCGCTTCTCGACGGTGGCGGGCAGCCTCGGCTCGGCGGACGCGGTCCGGGACCCGCGCGGCTTCGCGATCAAGTTCTACACCGAGGAGGGCAATTACGACCTCATCGGCAACAACACCCCGATCTTCTTCATCAAGGACCCGAGCAAGTTCCCGGACTTCATCCACACCCAGAAGCGCGGCCCCCACACCGGCTCACAAGAGCCGGACAACGTATGGGACTTCTGGGGCCTGAGCCCGGAGTCCACCCACCAGGTCACCTGGCTCTTCGGCGACCGTGGCATCCCCGCCTCGTACCGCCACATGAACGGCTACAGCTCGCACACCTACCAGTGGAACAACCAGGCTGGCCAGGCGTTCTGGGTCAAGTACCACTTCAAGACCAACCAGGGCATCAAGAACCTCGACTCCGCCGAGGCCGAGATCCTCGCGGGGAAGGACCCCGACAGTCACCAGCGCGACCTGCGCGAGGCGATCGAGCGCGGCGAGTACCCGAGCTGGACGGTCCAGGTCCAGATCATGCCTGCGGCAGACGCGGCCGCCTACCGCTTCAACCCCTTCGACCTCACCAAGGTCTGGCCGCACGAGGACTACCCGCCCATCGAGATCGGCAGACTGGAGCTCAACCGCAATCCGCGGAACATCTTCGCCGAAGTCGAACAGTCGGCCTTCTCACCCGCGCACTTCGTGCCGGGCATCGGTCCCTCCCCGGACAAGATGCTCCAGGGCCGCCTCTTCGCCTACGGCGACGCCCACCGCTACCGCGTCGGTATCAACGCCGACCAACTGCCGGTGAACCGCCCGCACGCCACCGAGGCTCGAACCTACGGCCGCGACGGGGCCTTGTACGACGGCCGGCACAGCGGCTCGAAGAACTACGAGCCGAACAGCTTCGACGGCCCGGCCCAGACCGACCGGCCGCTGTGGGCCGCCACCGGGGTCTCCGGGCTCACCGGCAACCACGCCGCACCGGCACACACCCAGGACGACGACTTCGTCCAGGCGGGCAACCTCTACCGACTGATGCCGCAGGAGGGGAAGGAGCGCCTGATCAACAACCTGGCCATCGCCTTGGCCGGCGTCTCCGCCGACCGTGACGACATCGTCGAGCGGGCGATCGACAACTTCCGCCGTGCCGACTCCGACTTCGGCAGCCGCCTGAAAGCGGGCGTGAAGGAACGACGCCGATGAGCCGGCATTCCTGGCCCACTACCACCGGAATCACCTGAATCCCTCATAGGAGGCAGAAATGACGTGCTACGAGTGCACCCAAGCGGGGCGGGATGACAGCGCCGCCATCGGCATATGTTCCCTTTGCGGTCTGGCCGTGTGCGCCGACCATGCGACGATCACCCCAGCTCCCAGCAAGCGCGTGATCGGCCTCGTCGTCGTGACGCGCCGCCTTGCCTGCACGACATGTTGCGGGACGCAGTCGGCCGCCTGAGAGCCGGCTATCTCCTACGTCGATAACCATCATCTTGGACTATCACTCTCCAATGGGAAACAACGGCCGCGTCCGCGCGTTGGCACGAACGGCGGTGAACGAGCGGTCGCCCCTGCTTCCCCCGCCGACGGAATCCACCGTCAAAGATCGGAGTGCTCTGATGTCAGTGACATCGGCCATGGAGCCGCACGCGAACCCTGTATCCGCCCGACAGGCCCGCCCGCACGAGGAGGCACACGCCGCTCGCAGGTACGGCGCAGGGTTCTGGACGGTCGCCGCGGTGTTCGTGACGGCGATGGCGTTCTCCACGGTTCCCACCCCGCTGTATCCCCTCTACCAGGCCCATGACGGGTTCTCGACCTTCACGGTCACCGTCGTGTTCGCCGTCTACGCCATCGGGGTCCTGACCAGCCTATTGCTCGCCGGGCACATCTCGGACTGGCTGGGACGCAAGAAGGTCATGGCTTCGGCGCTGGCACTGGAACTGCTCGCAGCCGCGCTGTTCCTGGCCACGCCGTCTCTGCCGGTGCTGATCGTCGCCCGGCTGGTCACCGGTCTCGGCGTCGGCATGCTGACGGCGACCGCCACCGCGTATCTGCAGGAGTTGCACAGCGCCCACCTGCCCGGCGCCTCGACGCGGCGGTTCGAGATCGTGTCGACCGTCGCCAACATCGGTGGCCTCGGGCTGGGACCCATCACCGCGGGAGTGCTCGCCCAGTACCTGGTCGCGCCGCTCACACTGCCGTATGCGGTCTTCGTCCTGCTGCTGCTGATCGGAGTGGCTGCCATCGCTCTGACCCCCGAGACCGTTCGCAAGCCCGCGGTCAGGCCGGCCTACCGGCCCCAACGGGTCCGGGCCGCGCACGGCGACCGTGGAAATCTCGCCGCCGCCGCGGCCGGATTCACGTCCATGGCCGTGTTCGGGCTCTTCACGTCCGTGGTCCCAGGCTTCCTCGGCGGGGTCCTGCACCAGCCGTCCCGTGCGTTGGCCGGACTGGTCGTATTCGCGGTTTTCGGAGCCGCCGCGGCGGCCCAGACGGGTACCGGCCGGCTCGGCACCCGGACGCGCTGGTACCTCGGGCTGCTCGCCCAGGCGGTGGGCATGACCGTACTCGCAGTCGGTATGCGCCTTGGGAGCCTGCCCGTGTTCCTGCTCGCGGGGATCATCGCCGGAGCCGGTGCCGGTGTGCTGTTCAAATCCGCCGTCGGACACGTGGCCGCCATGGCCGCCCCGGCTCAGCGCGGCGAAGCCCTCGCCGGCCTGTTCCTCGCCTCGTACCTCGGCCTGGCCCTGCTGCCCGTCGGCCTGGGCGTCGCCAGCCGGTCCATGAGCCTGACCGATGCGACGACGTGGTTCACCGTCGTCGTGCTGGCACTCCTCGCCGCGGTCGCCACACGGACGAGCCGCCACGGTCCCGGCACGGCTGCCGAGACGCCAGGCACGTTGCGACGGCGATCATGAGGGATCACCCGGTGGGTGTCGGCGCCGTGGCCGCTGTCTTCGTCATCGGGCATGTGATCGGCACCAGAACCGGCTGACCGATGAACGGGCCTCCTGCCCCTAAGCATCAGAAACACCGAACGATCAATGACGCACGGAGGACAACCATGCGGAGCACCACACTGGGATCGACCGGCCTGCAGGTCTCCCGTATCGCCCTCGGCACCTGGCAGCTGGGGGGCGACTGGGGCGCCTTCGCCGAGGACGATGCCAAGGCCGCCATCCACCGGGCCCGCGAGCTCGGGGTGAACTTCTTCGACACCGCCCAGGCGTACGGATTCGGTGCCTCGGAGAGACTGCTCGGCGCCGCGCTGCGGGGCGAACTGCGGCGTCGGCGCGACGAGTTGGTGATCGCCACCAAGGGCGGTCTGCGCAGGACCGCTACCGGCATCGCCCGGGATGCGAGTCCCGGGGCGCTGCGCCAGGGTGTCGACGCCAGTCTGACCGCGCTCGGCATCGACCACATCGACCTCTACCAGGTCCACTGGCCCGACCCGAAGGTGCCGTTCGCCGAAACCGCAGGTGCACTGAAGGAACTGGTCAAGGCGGGCAAGATCCGGCATGTCGGCGTCTCCAACTATTCCGCCGAGCAGATGGCCGAGTTCTCCCGCACCCTTCCGGTGGAGACGCTGCAGCCGCCTTACCACCTCTTCCGCCGCGAGATCGAGGACACGGTGCTGCCCTATACCCGGCAGCACGGCATCGGTGTCCTGGTCTACGGGCCCCTCGCGCACGGCTTGCTATCGGGCATCCTCTCCAAGGAGACCGTCTTCCCTGCCGACGACTGGCGGGCGAAGAGCAACGTTTTCCGAGGCGAGACCTATGGGCGCAACCTCGCTGTCGTACGCGAGCTCCAGGAGTTCGCCGCATTCCGCGACATGACGGTGAGTCAACTGGCCGTCGCGTGGACCCTGGCTCAGCCGGGAGTGGATGTGGCGATCGTCGGTACGCGGCGTGCCCACCACGTCGAGGACAGCCTCGCGGCGGCAGATCTGTCGTTGGACGAGGCCGACCTGAAAGAGATCGACTCGATGATGGCCGCGGCCGTCCCCGTCGCCGGCCCGTCCCCGGAGGGTGTGTGACGGCTGGGCGGGAGGGGAATGGGCAGACGACGGTCGCTGTCGTGGACGCCGCTGCCATGCGTGCCCCATCGCGCAGAATCTGTCGCATGCCGGGTTCGATGTGCTGGTGTGGGACCGGACCCGGCAGGGAGCCGAGGCGCTGGCTGATGGCGGCGCCTACGTCGACTTTCCTCGGCCGGGGCGGCTCAGGACACCGAATTTCCGATCACTATGCTGACCGGTGGCCCCGTCACCGACACGCGTTGACCACACCGACTACGCCGCCCTGCCCTCTTGGTCCTGATGCCTGAGGCATTGCCGTGCCTGACTCCTGCTCGCCGGACGGAGCTCCAGGCTTGAGGACGACGGAGGTGTAGTGGTTGGCGAAGAAGTACGAATAGGACAGGGCTTCGTCGATGTTGCCGAACTGGTTGCTCATCATGGACATCAGTGCGGTCGTGCGGGTGCCGTCGCCGGCGTAGGCGGTGAACTGCTGGTTGGGTGGCAACCCGGTGGCCCCGATGGTGACTTCGTTGATGCCTGGGAGTTCCCGGATCAGGGCCGTGCCCTGGCCGGAGCTGCCCGATACGCGCAAGGCGAGGATCTGCGTGCGCATGCCCAGTCCTTGTCGGCCCAGGTTGTGTGTGCTGGTTGCTGGCGTACTGCGCGCCACGTACACCAGTGCCATGGGCGACTGGCCGATGTGAAGGGTCTTGATCACCGAGTTCGTGTGTGTGTCGATGACATCGACCGCGTCGGAGTTCTGCAGGGCGATGTAGATCCTGGTGTTGTCGGGGCTCGGCCAGATGCCGTGGGGACCGTGGCCGTTGTTGTGGATGGTCTTCACCAGCGTGGGCGGCGCCCCGTTGCGCGATCGGCGGTAGACCAAGGTCTCGTTCAGCCCGCCCACGGTCTGGTAGGCATAGTCGACGCCGTCAACCGTGACGAAGTTAGGGTGGTTGGTGCGCGGCCCGGTGCGCAGCACCGCCTCCACGCGGTAGGTGGCCGCATTGAGCACGGCGGTGGTCCGGCCGTTGGTGGGCATGCCGAGCCAGATGTCCCGGCCGTCGGGTGAGATGGCCTCGTCGGAAGACCCGCCCGCCTCCGCGGGGATCGCCACGCGCCGGATGATTCGGCGGGAGGCCACATCGATCACGTCCAGCACCAAGGCGCGCAGGTGGTTGACGTAGGCAAATTTGCCGTCGGGGCTGAAAACCACCTTCGACGGCCCGTCCTCGGTGGGAATCCGCTCGACCTCCTTGCCCGCCCGCCAGTCGATCACCGAGATGTAGTTCTGGCCGCGCACCGCCACCCACAGCCGGGTGCCGTCCGGAGAGAAGAACCCCTCGTGCGGGGACCGGCCGACGTACACGGTGCGCACCACCTCGTTGGTCCCGGTGTCGATGACGTGGACGGCGTTGGTGGTCACGTCGATCACGTTGAGCCACTTTCCGTCCCGGGAGAAGCCCAGGCCGTGGACGTCGATCTGTCCGTCGTACATGGCTCCCAGCACGTCCGCGCTGGGGCTCAATCGCGGTTTTCCCAGGGCGATTGTGCCGAGCACCGTATTCGTCGCCGGGTTGATGACACTCACCGTGTTGGAGGCCTGGTCAGCGGTGTACACCCGGTCGTTCCCCGAGATCTGCTGGGCCCCGGGCAGCGCCGGAGACTGTATCGGCGTGCCATGCGCTGAGGGGCTGGCGTTTGACCCAACTATGAGGCCCTGCACCGGATCCAGGGGGGAGGACGCGGATTCCAGCGTCCCGGGCGTCACGCAGGCGGTGATTGACGCGTATACGACCATCGCTATGAACGTGTGGGTGAAGGTTGTTCTCATACCCATGTTCACTCCTTGTGGTCACGCCGCCGGCGGATGACCCGCATGGCAAGCTGCCGTGGCGCTTGAGCCGTGAGGACGGCGCCGCGTGGCGTGAGAGGTTTCGCGGCAGCCTGGTCGCCGTGTTCGGCAATGGCTGCCAGCGAGGGCAATGCTTGTCATCGGGGCGCTGAGGTCACCTTGATGACGCCTGACGCTGGTCACCCGGAGCGCCTCGAGCCATGAAGGAATCTAACGGACAATTTATACATACTCACCTTGGCCGGAGACCTTCACTCGGATGGGTCATCTGTCGGCGAATGGCGAACGACTGCACGACCAATCAGGCTTTCGCGCCGTGTACGCCGAACGGGTTCACGATGGTTCACGACGGGTCGACCGCAGCTGCGATCGCAGGTCAGACGGGGCAGTAGCCCGCGCGGTCGGCGGAGCGGGTTTGGCCGGTGGCCTGTCCGGTCTGTCCTGGAGGCAGCAAATTCGACGTCGCCACGACATGTCAGCCACCTACTGGGGCCGTCGTGCGCACCGCTCTCCCGGACGCCCTCGTGGTCGTCGACCACTTCCACGTCGTCCAGCTCGCCAACAAGATGCTCTGCCTGGTGCGGCGCCGCACCAATTCCCAGGACCGCGGGCGGCGCGGACGGGCCACCGATCCTGAGTGGAAGGCCGGACGACGCCTGCTACGCAATCGTAAAGACCGCACCAACGAGCAGTTCGCATGGATGTGGAACCCCTTGTTCGACTAGGGGCAAGATCGGGCAGATGCTCCTGAGCGCATGGATCGCCACGGAGAACCTGCGCACCCTCCTCGCCCCGGCCCGTACCGGCGCCGACAGCCACAAGTCGGCCACACCCGCAGGAAGTTCCTGACCTGGCTCGTCGGACTCCGACAACCCCGAAGTCCGCACCCTCGCCGGCACCGTTGACCGCTGGTGGCCCGAGAGCGTCGCGTTCATTGACACGGGTACAGCAACGCCAAGAGCGAGGGCATTAATCGTGTGATCAAGCTCGTCGCTCGCAACGCGTTCGGGTTCCGCAACGCCGACAGCCAGCGTCAACGGCCTGGCCGCACTGACGTCACCAGAGCAGCAATAGGGCGGCAGCGAGTGCGACGGTCAGTACGGCGCCTGCAGTCAGTGGTCCTCCGGTTCGGCTGGCGGCGAGAAGTCGTTCGTGCCTGATATCGGCTGCGGCGCTCCGGTAGCGCACTGCGGAGTAGGCCAGCCCAGCCGCTCCGACAGTCATCAGTAGAGCGCCTGCGGCCAGTGAACGGGTGCGGCTGTCGTCGACGAACTTGGCCACGGCCAGCCCTAGCGCCATCACGTTTGCGGATGTGCGCAGCCACGCGAGGTAGGTGCGCTCGTTCGCCAGATGATCTCGGGCGTGGGATGGGTCTGTGTCGTCCCCGGGGCGTTCCTTACCCATGACTCGCTCTCCTACTGGAGGCCGCTGCGATGCGCATTCTGTCGGGTCGCCGAAACCGAGTGAGATCAGAGGTGCCGCTTGGAAGAACTTCGAGCATAGTGGCGATATGGGCATATGGGGCAAACGGGATGACATGATCGTGCACCAGACCGAGCCCTACAACGCTGAACCACCTCCCGGCGCGCTCGTGGACCTGGTCACCCCTCTGGACACCTTCTATGGCCGCAACCATGCCCCAATCCCTCGCGTGGACGGGGCGAGCTGGCGGCTACGGGTGGACGGCGCGGTCGACCGCCCGCTGGAATTGTCGCTGGACGACCTGCGGCGCCGCTTCCCCGAACGGAAAGTGCTCGCCACTTTGCAGTGCGCGGGCAACCGTCGCGCCGACCTCATGGAGTTCCGCGACATACCCGGCCAGGTCCCCTGGGGCCCGGGAGCCATCTCCACGGCATGGTGGACCGGTGTGAGCTTGGCGGATGTACTGGCAGAGGCAGGGCTGCACGCAGAAGCGGCCCACATTGCCTTCACGGGTGCCGACGTGTCACAGGACGCCGACCCACCACAGCCCTTCGGCGCCTCAATACCTGCGGCGAAGGCCACCTCCAGCGAGGTGCTCCTTGCCTGGGCGATGAACGATCAGGCTCTTCCCGTCGCGCACGGTGCCCCGTTGCGCGCCGTCGTCCCGGGCTACATCGGCGCCCGCAGCGTCAAATGGCTCCAGTGCATCACCGCACAGACCGAGCCGTCCGACAACTACTTCCAGTGGGAATACAGCCTCTTGCCTCCCGAGGCGGACCCTCACAGGGCAGGACCAGGCGACGGCATCACGCTCGGGCCGATCGTCATTCACATCGCTATCCTGCGGCCCGGCAAGGGCGCCCGGCTGCCGTCCGGAGCTACCGAGGTCGTCGGCGTGGCCTTCGCCGGCGACGACCGCACGGTGACACGCGTGGACGTGTCCGCCGACGGCGGCACCACGTGGGTCCACGCCGATCTGAACGCACCGGACAACCCGTGGACGTGGCAGCACTGGCGCGCCACGCTCATGCTCCCGGCGGGGGAGACGGAAGTCCTCGTCCGCGCCTGGGACTCCGCCGCAGCCGTACAGCCCGAGTCCCCAGCGACGGTCTGGAACCCAAAGGGCTACGCCAACAACGCCTGGGCCCGCCTCCACGTCACCTGCGACCGCTGAAGGCGGGCGGCCAGGCCGCAGATCCCGACGGCACGACGGTGAACCCGCGGACACCTCCACACCGCTCACCTTTGAAGACCCGGCTTGACGGAGCGTGGCGCGCGAAGTCAGGTGCTCCAGCAGGGCAAGATCGACCTAGGTATAGGTAAGCAGCGGAGAGAGCCTCGAGGCACTGTTCGCCCTGGAGGAGTCAGCGGAGACGGTGCGTGATCCGCCCTCCAGCGGAGCGCGGACCGGGATCTGGCGCGACTGCCGCACGCGACTCCCCGTGAGCGGTGTGATACTCCCTGGGGCGAACCCGTTCGTCGTGATCGGCTGCCTCAGCGCACCGCCACCCCGTACGGCTGGGCGCCCACGGTGACCGTGGCGACGACCTTGTGGGATGCGGAATCGACGACGGCGAGGGTGCCCGCTCCCTGGTTGGTGACGTAGATCGCGGCGTCGGTGACCGCCAGGTTGAACGGGTCGGTGCCGGGCGGGCCGAGGGCGATGGTCGCCGAGACGTGTGTGCTGCCGGTGTCGATCACGGAAACGTTGCCGGGGCCGAGGTTCGCGGAGTAGGCGTAGCGGCCGTCAGGGCTGATGGCGACGTCGAAGGGGCCTGTGCCGACGTTGACGGTGGTCGCCTTGCCGCTGTCGGTGGCGATGGCGAGGACGTGCGTCCCGACCTCGTCGGCGACGTAGGCCGCCTTGCCGTCCTTGGTGACGGCCACGGCCACCGGGGAGCGACCCGCTGGGAGCTGCCGGGTGACCTGGTGGGTGCGGGTGTCGATGACCGACAGGGTGCCCGATCCCGCGTTCGCGACGTACGCCTGGGTGCCGTCGCGGCTCAGGGCCACGTTCACCGGGGACCTGCCGACGGGGATGGTGGCTGAGGCCCGCTGGGTATGGGTGTCGATCACGGAGACGGTGTTCGAGGTGCCGTTGGTGACGTAGAGGGACCCGCCGTCCGGGCTGAGGGCGACTCCGGTGGGGCTCTTGCCGACGGGCACCGTGGCGACGGTCTTGTAGGTGTGGGTGTCGAGGACCGAGACGCGGGCCGAGCCGCTGTCGGCGACATACAGGCGCCTGCCGTCCTTGGCGACGGCCACACCCTCGGGCGCCGTGCCGGCCGGTACGGTCGCGACCACCTTGTGGGTGTGGGCGTCGATCACCGAGACGGTGTCGTCCTGCTGGTTGGTGACGTAGACGCGGCTGTCCGCGCGGGCGGCCGCGGGCGGCAGGTCCGCGGCCACTGTGTGCACGGGGGCGGTGGGCACACAGAGGACCACCAGCGCGGCAACGCCCGCCGCGAGGACCGGCCGTGGTGTCCCGCCGTGGCTTCGGCGGCTCGCTGCTGGGGTCCGCGCGGCAGACAACATCTCGCCTCCTGTGCGCAGTGCCGTGGTCCGGTCCGGTGGTTCGGCCCGGTATCAGGTCAGCAGCCCGCGGGCGTAGTAGTCACTTTTGTCCCGGACGCCGGGGAGCGTGAAGAAGTAGCCTCCACCCCGAGGGCTGATGAAAGGCACGAGTGTTTCGTTCTGCAGCCGGGTCTGCATGGCGATGTAGGTGTTGAGTTCCTGCTGGAAGCAGTTGAACGCGTGTCCCATGTCGAGCTCGGGCAGGTTGGGACTGCGGTCGTAGTCGAAGCTCCGGCGCAGGATGGTGCTGGTCGCCGCGGTCTCCGGGGTCTGGGGGTTGGCAAGCCGGATATGGCAGTTGAGCGGGGTGATGAGTCCCTGGGGGTCGTTCGTGTAGATGGGGTCGAACTTGTCGTTGTCGTTCTCGCCCAGCGCGTAAAGGGGGGCGCCGCTCGCCTTGCGACGGCCGAAGATGCGCTCCTGCTGGGCGACGGGCACCTTCTGCCACGCCTCGATGAAGAAGTGCACGATACGCACCACGTGATAGGTGCCGCCCGCGGTCCAGGCCGGTTCGGCGCTCTTCGGCTGGACCCAGACCGCCTGGTCCATCTGGGAGGCGCTGGTGGTGTCGACGTTGGAGATGCCGTCCTTGAAACCGAACCAGTCGCGCCGGACACCGACGGGGCGGTGCGGATTGCGCTGTCCGTCGATGCGCCAGCGCAGTTTCGCCGCCGACTTGGTGTGCATCAGGATGTCGAGCAGGGCGTTCACCGTAGTGTCCCGGTTGTCGGCGCATATCTGGAGCAGCAGGTCCCCCTGGCTCAGTGCCGGATCCAGGTCGTCATGCTCGAATGCCTTCATCGTGACGAGCTGGACCGGCTTCCGGGCGCGCAGACCGTATCGGTCGTCGAAGAGAGAGGCGCCCACGCCTACGGTCACCGTGAGACCGTCTGCCACGACCGTGGGTCCGAGGATGCCCGAGCTTGACGGTGGCGCGGTCGGAGACGTTTCGGGCGGTCTGCCGCCCGCCGTGAGGAAGCGGGCGCGCGCAGTCAACGTGCGGAACAGCTCGGTGAGTTCCTTGCGGCCGGACGCGGTGACGTCGAGCGCGACAAAAATGGCGACCCGTTGTGGGTGAGGGGGAAGGGCGATGCCCGCCTGGTGGTAGCCGTGGAAGGGAATCGTCCGAGACGAGGGTTCCGCATCGGCCTCAGGCGCCGTTGCGGCGGCCGCTGTACCCCCTCTGAGGGCGGTTTCGCCCGCCGTTCCGACGACGAGGCCGGCAGCGGTGCCCTGCAGAAACGTCCGCCGGGCGAACGCCCCCATCGGGCATTCCGTCCCGCTCCATTCCCCGTCCGGAGCTGTGTTGTCGGTCATGATGCCCTCCATCGACCGAACATCCACGGAGCGTCTACTTCATACGCTATTTCGGACACGTCGGTCCCACCACTTGGGAGTACTCGGGAGTAGGACGGCATGGCGAGGTCACGCTGTGGAGATTCGGGCGAGCAGGCGGGTACGCGAAAGCGTCTCCGTCGGCAAGTGACATGAGGCAGGTGACACCGTGCCCAGGTGTGCCTCGTTCGGTCGGCCGCGTCGGCGACCGCGGGAAGCAGCGCCGCCCCCGTCGCGGCACCCAGTTGCCGACTGGTGTTGATCACTCCGCCGACCAGGCCCTGGTCATGGTCGGCGATTCCGGCGCTCGCGGTGACCATGCTGCCGAATGCCATGCCGGCGGTGCCGAATCCGACGAGCATCACGGCCGCGAGCGGCAGGTGGGAACCGCCGGCCATGGGGAGCTGGGTCAGGGCGGCGAAGCCGGCGGTGGCGGCTGTTCCGGTCACCACCAGCACGCGTTGAATGCCGAGGTGCCGGGTCAGCCGTGCGCCCAGTAGGCCGGTGGCCAGTCCGACCATCCCCTGCGGAGCGATGCTCAGCCCGGCATCGAGCGGCGACATGTGCAGAATTTGCTGGAGGTATCCGGAGAGCACGAGCATTTCACCGCCGTTCCACATGCCGAGCAGCAGCATGAGAGTGCTGGCGTTGCGCAAGCCGTGGCTGTGCAGCAGCGCCGGACGCACGAGCGGATCGGCGTGCCGGTGTTCGTTCGCCGCGAAGGCCGTGCCCGCCAGGATGGAGAGTGCGAGCGGGCCAGCACGGGGACGGAGCCGATACCGGTCGTGGCGATCTGGGAGACAGCGAAAACCAGGGCGGCCACGGCCAGGGTGATCAAGACCGCACCGACGGCGTCCAGCTTCCGACCGACACGCGCCAGTCTCGACTCCCGCAGGACATGGGGGGCCAGCAGCAGGGCGGCCAGCCCCACCGGAACGTTCACCAGGAACACCGAGCGCCAGCTGAGGAACTCCACCAGCACGCCGCCGAGCACTTGGCCGGCGACGAAGCCGATGGACGCCGTCGCACCGTACAGGCCCAGTGCTCTGGTCCGGCGCGGGCCTTCGGCGAAACCCGTGGTGATGAGTGACAGCGCGGCGGGCGCGACCATCGCGGCCCCGGTGCCTTGCACCACGCGTGCGGCGATCAGCAGTACCGGGCCGCGGGCGAGTCCGCCGGCCAGGGATGCGGCGGTGAATACGCCGATCCCCGCGAGGAACAGACGCCGGCGCCCGTACAGGTCGCCGGCCCGGCCGCCGAGGATGAGCAGGCCGCCGAAGGCGATGGCACAGGCCGTGACCACCCGCTGGACCGAGGCTGCGGAGACGTGGAGTTCACGCTGGATCGACGACAGGGCGACGTTCACGATGCTGAAGCCCAGGGCCACCATGAAGGCGGCTATCAGGATGCGGGCCAACCCCAGCCGCCCGTGCTCGCCCGTCCTGGCGGCGATGCCGGGGTGGTCGTGGTGGTCCGCCGTGCTGGTGTCGTTGTGGGGACGCGTCGTGGCCGTGTACGGCGAGGAGGGGCCGGTGGGCCGACGTGTGTCCTCATGGCCGTGCGTCCTTTCGTCGGGCGGGTTCGATCACGCGGTGATGTAGACCGCGGACAGGTCGTCGTCGGCGTGCTCGAGGGCGGTGTGCCGCCAGCGGGGCAGCAGCGCTTCGATGAGCGGCAGGTGGGTGCCGAGGCCGCACGCGGCCTGTACGGCCAGTTCGGCGTCCTTGACCGCGTGCTTGAGCGCGAAGGCGGGGGTGAAGTCGCCGGCGAGCATGGTGGTGGCCTTCTGTACCGCATACGGCGAGCCGAGCGGGGTGGACTGCAGCAGTTCCACGATCGAGGCGGGGTCCAGGCCGAGCCGGCCGGCGAAGGACAGAGCCTCCGCGGTGGCTTCGACGAGGTCGACGAGCCAGCTGTTCAGCACCAGCTTCGCCCTGGTGCCGTCGCCGGCCGGTCCCAGCCAGACGGTGGCTCGGCCCAGTGCGCCGAACACCGGGGTGAGGACGTCACGTACACGATCGGGACCGCTGGCCAGGATGATCAGCTGTCCGGCCTCGGCCGGTCCCTGACTCCCGGAGACCGGGGCGTCCACGAACGTCACCCCGTGGCGGGCGGCGGCCACGGCGAGCCGGGCCGACCAGCGGGCTCCGATGGTGGCCATCTGCACCCAGATCAGTCCGGGGCGTCGGGCCAGGAACCCGTCCGGGCCGTTCGCGGCCCGTTCGGTGGCCGGCCCGTCGGCGAGCATGGTGATGAGGATTCCGGCGCTCTGGGCCGCTTCCGCAGGGGTGTGTGCGACGAACGCTCCGTGACCGGCCAGGGCGGCGGCACGGCTGCTGGTTCGGTTCCACACCCGAAGCTGGAAGCCGCCCCGGGCCAGGTTCACGGCCATGGGGCCGCCCATCCGCCCGGTGCCCAGGAAGGCGATGACGGGTGTCTTCGGCGCGCGGCCGCCGAGGGAGGCCGGTGTGTCGGCCGGTGATGTGGGCTGGGTGGTGGTCATGACATTTCCTCCAGGGTGGGATCGCCGAACGGGATTGTGGCGGTCATGGTCTGGTCGGTCTCGGCCAGGTCGGACCGGGTGAGGTGGCGGTGGCGTGCGCCGAGGCACTCCGCCAGGTGGGCCGGGGTGCGGCCACCGACGATGGCGACCTGAACGGCGGGGCGGTCCGGCAGGTCTGATTCGATGTCGCGGCGGATGAGGCGGTAGGGCGGCTGGACGATTTCCACCGGCAGTGCGGTGGCGAAGTCGGCCATCTGCGCCAGGGTGCAGTCGTGGACCGCCACATGATGGATCAGGCCGTGCGCCACCAGTTCAGCGAGCGCAGCAGTTCCGGCCTCGAGACCCTTGCGCAGCCATGCCGGCCTGGCGCCGTGGACCAGCCGGTCCCCGTCCCTGCGCTGGCCGCCCTTGGCGGCGATCACGACCGACTCGCGGGCCGAGCCGAGTTCGTCTGCCGCTGCCACTTCGAGCGGCCACTCGGAGCCGCCGGACCCGTAGGCCCGGGCGGTGTCGAAGAAGTTGGCGCCCAGCGGCCTCGCGTATTCGATCGGCTGGAGCGCGGCGGGCTTGGCCATGGGTCCCCGGTCCGCGCCGTACTGCCATGTGCCGCACGCGACAGGCGTCACCGCCAGGCCGGATGCGCCCGGTCTCACCGTCTGCATGTCGACCCCCTTCGTGGGTGGAATCTCCTGTCTCGACGCTCACACCCACCGGAAGCCGCCGGTAGTGGCCCTGTGCTTGCCGGGATACAAACCGTTCCTGTAGCGGACAGGCGTCACAGTCTCCGAGGGCTGCCCAACGCTGCCCGACGGGGCGGTCGGCCGATGCCGGAGGCCGGGGACAGGCCGGCGACCGCAGACGCACGCAGAGAATGCGTGGTGCGGGTTCGGCGAGGTCAGGAGGCAGAACGGCGGGACATGCCGGCGTCGGTGGCCGGCTCCGGGCCGAATGCGGGCCTGCGTGTCCGCCAAGGTTGATCGCGGCGGGTGATGTGAGCGATCAGGTCCCTTGCCACACCGCTCGGCGGGGTGGAGGCGCCGTCCCAGATGACGCGCAGAGTCCTGCGCAGGTCGAGCTCCGGTGTCCGCACCGTCACGAGCCGGCCTGTGGCCAGATCGTCCTCGACGGCCAGTTCGCTGATGACGGCTGGTGCGGTGCCGGCCAGTGCGGCCGCGCGCACAGCCGCCGTGGTGGGCAGCGCCAGCGCCGGGACGACCTGGGGGGCGCCAGGACCGAGCACCGCGGCCAGAGCAGCGGTGAGGGTGTCGAGGGTGCCGGAACCGACCTCGCGGCTGACCAGCGGTGTGGCGGCCAGCTCGGCGGCGCCGACCGGTCGGCGGCGGTGGGCCCAGGGGTGGCCCGGAGTGACGACCACGGCGAGCGTGTCGTGGCCTACGACCCTGCCATGGAGCCCGGCCGGCCGCTGAGGGCCCTCGGTGAAGCCGATGTCCGCCGTGCCCTCGGTGACGTGGGCGATCACCGTGGTGGTGTTGATCGCGGTCAGCAGGATCTCGGGCGCTGTGCTTCCCGGCCGCTGTGCCGCACGGAAGGACGACAGCCAGCCCGGCAGGAGCTGCTCCGCGATGGTCAGGCTGGCGCTGACCCTCAGCCGGTCACGGCGGTCGGCGCGCAGGGCGGCGATCCCGGCGTCCATCTCCGCGGCGACACCCAGCAGGCGGGCGGCCCATTCCGCGATCACGACACCTTCGGCGGTCAGTCTGGAGCCGCGCGGGCTCCGGTGCACGAGCGTGACGCCGGTCTGGGCCTCCATGGCCCTGATCCGCGCCGAGACCGCCTGCTGGCTCACCCCCACCGCCCGGGCGACGCTGTTCAGGCTGCCCTCCTGGGCCACACCCAGCAACAATTCCAGCGCGGCCAGGTCGGGAACATGCGTACTGAGAGCCATGAGCCGCCCTCCCAGCTGCAAGCCGGGGTTGTATCCCCTCAAGCCTACGGCCGCTACCGCAGCGGACGGGCCTCTGCGAGCTTCGAAGACACGACCCGCTCTCCCCGCCCCGGGGAACAACGGCACGCGCTTGCTCCCCGGCCTCTCCCTCGAGTCCCTGACGGGGTATTGATCAGCCAGGAGACACACCATGACCGCCACCACCACGGCAGTGAGCCCTTCCGAACACCAAGTCGAGCGATCGTTCCTCCTGCAGCGGGCGCAACCCGCCATGAACGGCCTGATCGACGGCTCGCTGTCCACGCTGGCCCCGATCTTCGCCGTGGCGTTCGCCACTCAGCAGTCGCGTTACGCGTTCTTCGCCGGACTGGCCACCGCCATCGGCGCCGGTGTCAGCATGGCCTTCTCAGAAGGCCTGTCCGACACCGGAGACCTGACCGGCCGCGGCAGCCCCTACCTACGCGGAGCCATCACCGGGGCGGGCACCTTCCTCGGCGGAGTGCTGCACACCCTGCCCTTCCTCATCCCTCAATACCGCCTCGCGCTGGCCGTGGCACTGGTCACGATCACCCTCGAACTGGTGACCCTGGCCTGGATTCGCTGGCGCTTCTTCAAGACGGGCTTCCTTCGCTCGTTCGTCTCGATCGCTATCGGCGGAGCGGTCATCGCCGGCGTCAGCGCCGCGCTCGGCGCCGCCGGCTGATCCCGCTCGCAGCGCCGTGTGTCACTTCTCGATGTCCAGCACCGCCATCATGCCCCGGTCCTCGTGGTTGAGGATGTGGCAGTGCAGGACGGTTTTGCCGGTGTAGTCCTTGAAACGCATCCGGATGACGAGCCGCCCGTGGGCGGAGACGTTCGCGACGTCCTGCAGGCCGTGGCCCTGGTGCGGACGGCCGTTGATGCTCATCAGCTGGAAGTGATTGGTGTGCACGTGGAAGGAGTGTTCCTCGTTGCTTTCGTTGACCACGGTCCACTCCTCGACCGTGTTCAGCTTGGCCCGCAGGTCCACCCGGTTGGGGTCGAACTGCTTGCCATTGATGTAGAACTTGGTGCCGGCCGCGTTCTCGGAGAACACGACGGTGCGCCGTACGGCGATCTTCTCGTGGGCCAGATCCACGGTCGGCGCGAAGGACGAGGTGGGCAGCGTCGCCGGTCGCGTGGAAGGGCCTGCGGTGACCAGGGTGGCCAAGGTCGCCTGCGGGAAGGAATTGCCGCCCGGTCCGGTCTGGTACGGGAGCGTCTCCAGCTCGGTGCGGCCGGCCGGACCGCCCTGTACCAGTACGTCGAAGCGGGCCCCGGCCGCGAGGAGCAGCGAGTCGGCCGTCCAGATGCGGTCGACGGGTGTCCCGTCGTGCGCGATCACATGGAATTTCTGGCCCCGCAGGCGGACCTTGTAGTAGATGTTGGCGCTGATGTTGGCCAGCCGCCACAACTGGGTCTCGCCCGGCCGGATGCGGATGACGGGGTTCAGTTGGCCGTTGACGGTGCGATGGGTGGGCGCACCGATGTGCAGCCCCTGGGTCTTGATCGCATCGCCCTGGAGCTGGAAGTCCTTCAGCGCGATGACGTGCTCGGTGATGTGGTGCAGGTTCGCCGGAAGGTACTGCTGCAGGCCGTCGACGATGAGGATGCCCGACATGCCACCAGCGACCTGCGGCGCGGAGGTGTGGTGGGGGTGCGGGTGGTACCAGTAGGTGCCGGCGCGCAGCGTCTTGGGGAACTGGTAGGAGTAGTGGAAGGTTTCGCCCGGATGGATGTGGAGGAAGATGTTGTCGGCGTCGCCGCTCGGTGACACATGGAGACCGTGCACATGAAGGTTGGTCTCCTCGCCGAGCGTGTTCTTGAAGGCCAACTCCATCTTGTCCCCCGGCCGGATCCGCAGCGTGGGCGGCATGTAACTGCCGTTGTAGGTGAGCGCCCACAATGCGTGGCCGCCGAGGTTCACGCGCCGTCTCTCCACGACGAGATCCGCCCGCAGCAGCCCGTTGTGGCTGACCAGTTGCGCCGGTTCCCGCAGCGGAGCACCCTCGGCGAACGAGGGCGAGGGCGACGGCGACGACATCATCGACGACGACTGGGACGGGGCGCTGGTGCAGCCGCTCATCAGGGCGCCGACGGCAAGGATCAGCGCCATAGTGATGCGAGGCAGCGTGGATCGGGATCGCATGACGTCTCCAGTGATGGACATCCAGGTCTCGCGTAGCTCAACACCACGAAACCCCCGGGGGCAGCCACCCGCGCCCTGGCTGGACCGTTCGAGCGATGCTCTGCACCCGATGCCACCAGGGATGCGATGACACGACCTCCGTAACAGCGACGACCACGTTCGCCCTTTGATCGCCCGCACCCGGTCCGGTCTCCTTCGGGGTCGCCCACGACCGAGCCGGGGCAGTCGGATCGCCCCCGATCCCCGTCCAGGTGCCGTCGCGCTACCGGGCGGAACTGGGCGTGGGCCCGGTCCCAGGGCTCGTACCGTTCCGGAACATCGTGCCAGGGGACACTGGTCCGGGTCCGCCACCGCATGCGGTCCATCAGTTGCCGTCGTGTCCACAAGGGCGGACGGCCCGGCTTGATGCCCTGCGGCAACAACTGCTCCGTGGCCGGCGGAGAACTCATGGGTGTTCGCGCTGTCTGATGCCGCTCCCCGACAGTACTCGTCGTCGGGGCTGAGCGGGCGGGGACGGCCTCCTGCCCACCGAGACATCTCACGACACCAACGTGTCAAGCGGCAGCGGCCAGTTCAGAGGGGAACGTGAGGTGTTCGTCGAACAGTCGCCGGTCTGGAGGCAGTGTTAGAGCTGCCCGATCAGGCGGTTGAACAGGTGTCGCTGGGCGTCTGCGTGCCAGTCCCCTCGTTCGCGTCGACGACGGTAGTGGGCGTCGGCTCCGGGCGAGGATCACAGGGCTGAGAACGCCGCGGACGTGACCCGTCGTGGTGGTGGTTCAGTTGGGTGGTGTACGGGTGATGGGTCGGTTCCGGATGGGTGTACTGACGGGCGGTCGGGCAGCGCGGCGTTGTCTGGTCGCGCTCACTTGCCAGACGGCGAGGAGCAGCAGCGTGCCGGTTTCGGCGAGGAGGCTGAGGACGGCTTGTGGTGCCGGTTGCAGACCGCGCTCGGTGAATCCGAACACGCCAATGGTGCGCGAAGCGGTGAAGCCGCCGAGGGCGCCGAGCGCGACGCCTGCCTCGGAGACCCTCAGCAGCGGGGGTGGTGTCCCGATCAGCAGCAGGGCAGCCAGTGCGAAGGATGCGCTGGCCTGGAGCAGGAACAGGGGGCCGATGATGTGGATGAAGCGGTACCCGTCGATGTAGAGCTGGGCGTGGATGTATCCGCCCGCGGCGAGGGTTGCGGCGGTCGCCGCCCGCAGGGTGGGGACGAGGAATCTTTGGGTGTTCATGCCAGCCTCTGGTCCTTGATGGCCAGTTCGCGGTCGCCTTGGCGGTAGCCGACGCTGCGGATGCCGAGTGCGTCCTTGAGCTGCCGGGCAGGGACGACCTGGGGCGTGGGGGCGGGGGCGCGGCCCGGTTTGGGCAGTGGGTAGGCGGTGGTGGTGGCGGAGTGGAAGGTGATGTTGCCCTCCGTCTTGGTGAACAACTGGTGGACGTGCCCGTTGAGACAGGTGACGGAGGAGAAGCGGCGCAGGAGTGCGATGACTTTGAGGGCGTCGTCGGTGCTCCAGCCCCACTTCGGGTACATGGCGAACAGCGGGATGTGGCTGAAGACCACGACGGGGGTGTCTGATGGCAGTCCCGCCAGGTCTTTGCGTACGAAGTCGATCTGCGCGTTGCCGAGGTGCCCGAGTTTCTCCAGGCTCAGGGTGTTGACCAGGGCGATGAAGTGCACGCCGTGGGTGTCGAAGCTGTACCAGCCGTCACCGAGCGTGCCCATGCCGAAGGTCCGCCGGTAGGCGCGGCCTGCATCGCCGATGGAGTCGTGTTCGCCCGGTACGGTGAAGACGCGGTCTGTCTTCATTCCGGTCATCATCTGCTTGACCTGGTCGAACTGCCCGGCCGTGGACAGGTGGGTCAGGTCGCCGCTGTGCATGACGAAGTCCGGTCTGAATCCGAGTGTGTTGACCTGGTTGATCGCTTCGGTGAATGAGCCGGCCACGTCCATGTTCGCCGGTCCCTGGAACCCGATATGGCTGTCGGAGACCTGCACGAACCGCAGCGCGTCGCTTCCCGCTGCGACGGCCCCGGCGGCAGCCCCGGCGTTGGTGTCCCGGGAGTCCGCGATGTGACTGATCACCTCTCCGCTGGCCACAGTCAGCACCACCGCGCCGCCGAACCATCCTGCGTGACGCATGAGTTGACGCCGAGTCATACCGTGTTCGGTTTCAGGCCGGCCGGCGTCGTCGGCCGGTGCTCCGTCGTGACGGTCGTAGTAGTCGGTCATCGGGTCACCTCCACGGTGGCGGTCATGAACGGATGGATGGTGCAGATGTAGGCGTAGGTGCCGGGCTTGGTGAACGTGTAGCTGTAGGCGGCGTGGGTGGCCAGGGCGGCCGAGTGCAGGGGGCCACCCGATGCGGCGCTGGTGACGGTGTGGGCGTCGGTGTCCTGGTTCGTCCACGTCACCGTCGTGCCCGCTTTGACCTGCAGCGTGGCCGGAGAGAAGGCGAAGTTCTTGATCGCGACGGCATTCCCGGTCATCGGCGTGGCCGCCGCGCCCGTGCTCGAGGTACTCATGGGCATGCTCATGCTGGGCATCGGGGAGGCGCCGGGAGCGGAGCCCGCCGTTTTCCCCGACCCCGTGGCACCGGGCATCCCGGGGGTCTGGTGCTGACCCGGACCGGGCGTGATGGCGCCGGCCCCGACGGACGAGGAATGCGACGACGGGCCGCATGAGCTGAGGAGCCCCAGCGCACCGGCAGTGGCGATGGTGGCGACGGCCAGCCCGGCCGCAGCACGGGATCGCCGAGTTGATGGGCGAAGGTTCACGTACATGGTGTGCGTTCCTCACTGATCAGGCGGAGACGGGAACTGCGCCGGCTCGGGCGCACGCAACCGCAGGGATGTGGTGGATGTCGCGTTCATGGGCACGCGTCCCTCACGGACCCGGCGAGCGAGCCTGGGTGCCGCCCCGTGCCGGCTGCCCGCCTCGAGGTGCTCCGCGCTGCGCATCCGCCCTGCCACGCCACGAAGACGAAGGCGACACGTGGCAGTTCGCCCGAGCAGGCAGCCGCGAGCGACTCGGGGCAGGTCGGCGTCGCCCATACGGGTGATGGGCACACTGGCCCGGATGGAGCTCTGCCCCGGTCGCCGCACAGCCGCCGATCACTGTGCGTAGCGTCATCGGCGTGGTGTGTGCTGGACATCGGTCGGGGCTGCAGAGTGGCACCGGCTTCGATGCACGGGGGCAGGGGAGCGGGGCCGGTGGTGAGAGCGCGTGCGTCGCCTGGTGCATTTCGGTCACCCCTGTTCCACCCCTTGCCGCAGGGGAAGCGATGAGGAGTTGCGCGTAAGCCGGTTCTTGTTCGCCTCCACGGACGGCATGGCTCCTGCGGTTCGATGGATACGCACCTTTTGTGGGACTTCATGGGATCGCTGCAGTTCAGCCGGTCCCGGATCCGTGCATGCTTGATCATGGCGAGGTCGTAACGCCGCAAGGGCGTACCATCTGCAGTACTCACAGCGCGTGACCGGCACCGAGCTGTTCGTGCGGGACAAATCAGCGCATATGCCTGATGATCGTGTTATGCCCTGGAGTTCCCGAAAACGTGGTCCAAGGACCGATCCGGATCGCTCCGCGCACCGTGTCTCTGGTAAAGGGACCCTTTCGACCGCGGATGAGGAACTGCTGCGCACGCTGTACGCGGAGCACGCAGGAGCCCTGTTCCACTACGTGCTGCGACTGACCTCAGGAGACTGGCAATGGGCAGAGGACGTGGTGCAGGAGACATTGCTGCGGGCGTGGCAGCATCCCGCCGCGTTCGACCCCGCACGCGGCCCGGCCCGGGCATGGCTGTGTACGGTCGCTCGACACCTGGTCATCGACGCCCACCGGGCCCGGCAGTCCAGGCCGGCCGAGGCCGGCGGCGATGTGCTGGAGCGAGCCGCCGAGCAGAAGCCGGGCAAGGACGAGATCGAGCAGGCACTGCAGAGCTGGGCGGTTGCCGAAGCCGTCCGGTCACTGTCCCCGGACCACCGCGCCGTCCTGCTGGAGACCTACTACCGGGGCCGGACCATGGCGGAGGCCGCACAGGTGCTGGGCATCCCGCTCGGCACAGTGAAGTCGCGGACGTACTACGCCCTGCACGCCCTGCGGCTGGCGCTGCAGGAACGGGGGATCGAGCCATGACCGTGGCGGGCAGGAGGCGGCGACCATGAGTGCGGAGCACGACGCCCTCCGGCTGACGCTGGGAGGTTACGTCTTGGGCACGCTGCCCTCGGCGGAAATGGAACAGGTGCGCATCCACCTCGCGGCATGCACCGAATGCCGGGCCGAACACGCCCAGCTGGCGGGATTGCCTGCGCTGCTGGCGACGGTGACCGAAGCCGAAGCCTCGGGCCAGACGGTGCCGGCGGCCGAAACGGACCTGACCGACCGACTGATGGTACGGGCAGCCGAAAGCGCGCAGGGCTCCCCGCTGCCCGAACGGCCCGCCGCGCCCGCGGTGTCGAAGACCCCAGAGGGGGGTGTGCTGGAGAGGCTGCTCCAGCAGGCTGCGGCCAGGCGCCGCAGGTCTTGGCGTCTGCAACTGGCCGGCGCTGCAGTCTCGCTGACGTTCATCGCGGCAGCGGCTGGTGGCACATGGCTGGCGGCCATCGGATCCGTGGGCAGTCAGGCGAGGCCGCCCGGGCCGACCGCGCCGACCGTCTGGCGCACCTTCTCCGGGAGCGACCCCACCACCGGCGTCTCCGCCTCGGTGAAGGTCTCGCCCTCTGCCTGGGGCAGTGTTCTGCAGATCTCCGCAGGCGGGGCGCCCGCCGGAATCACCTGTCGGCTGCAGGCGGTCGGGCCAGGCGGGGCCAGGACGGACGGCGCTACCTGGCGGGCAGGCGAGTACCCTCCCGGCACCACGATCCCAGGAGCGGTCGCCATGGCTCCGGGAGCCATCGAGCACTTCGAGATCCTCGCGGGTAACGGTCAGAAGCTGGTCACCATCCGAGCGTGATGCCAGACCATGGCGGTCATGTCACTGGGCGGCCGGTCGCCCAGTGGCATGACGGCAGCAGCAGGGCGTGAGGATTGGTGGCACAAGAGGCCAAGACGACGTCGCCTTCGAAAGGCCGGGCGCTCCGCGGCGAGGGACCCCGGACATTCGACAAGCACCGGGCCGCCCTCAAGACCGGTGGACCGAGCTGGAGGGGCGCGCACAGGACGTCCAGCTGATGGCAATGGAAGAGGTTTCTGCCCGTGACACCGGCTGGACGGGCACGCTCGTGATCACTGTAGCCCCTCGATCCCGCCGCATCGCGTGGCTCCGGGATCTGCGGGACCGTCCGACAAGGGCTCGCGGCCGATGAGTGTGGCGGCCTCGGAGGCCGACACCGGCACCTGTATGGCCGAGGGGCTGAGCGGCAGCCAGCGCGCGGAGGCGGCTGATGGTCGAGTCGGCCGCCGCCGGCCGGGAAGGATCACCCCCGGCCAGGTTGATCAAGGTGAAGGCCATCCGCGTACGCGATCAGCAGGTCGAGGGTCGAGGGGTGGGTTGAAGCAGCCATCCGATCGATCTGTCGGGGGTGGTGCCACACATCGCGGGGCCGGTCAGCTGCGGCGGCTGCTTCCCCTGCACGACCTGTCTCGGGCGGCTGTGTCGGTACCGGGGCAGTTCTGCAGCTCGGTCGTGGGGCTCTGGCCTGCTTCCGTCACGCGACCTCCGCAGGGGCAGGCCGGTCATCCCGCGCCGGGCCCCGCGGGTGCCGGCCGCGTACACGGGCGGGCACGGCTGTGCGAAAGAGGTGCGGCGGCATACATCCCCGCTTCCGCCGGAGGAGGCGAAAACCGACACCCTGGCCCCTCTCGCGACGCGCCGACGGTTTCCGGGCCCTGGTCACTCTCGCCCCCGCTCCGTCGAACCGGCCCAGTCCACAGCTGACTTCATGCATGAGCGGGCCGACGGGGCGCGCACGACACTACTTTTCCCGAAGTCCGTACAACCCGGAGAAGAGGATCCATCACGTCTGCACGCGGAGGACCGCGATCCAGCCGAAATGCAGGCACGGACGTCCGTCCCGGTCTACGGCGCGACGCTTCCACGGGGTCGTCCGGAAGACCACGGGCGAGGGGACCGAGCTGCCGGTGCCCAGTCCAGCCGCGCAACAGCGTGCTCTGGACAGAGGCAGCTGAGCCCAGACAGGCGCCGACATTGACATGACTCGCAAGAATCGGAACAAAAAAGGCAAATCGCTCGAACCGTCCGGCATGTGTCGTCCGTGGAACTGATTGAGCGCGCCCACGCAGGATCAGGATCCGGCCTACCGACCACCCCCGAATTGCTTGCGGTCACCCCGTTCCGGTCTCCGCACATCGACAGAAGAGCCAGAAGACCATGTTCGTGACCGATTCCCCCAGCCCGACTTCACTGCTCGGCCGGCCCTGCCGCCGCCATGCACTGCTCACCCTGCCGGCGCAGGAGGCGCACGTCTCCGCCGCTCGTCACTTCGCAGCCGATTTGCTGGAGACCTGGAGTGTGCCCGCGGGTGAGCGGGACTCCGCCATTCTCATCGTCGACGAACTCGCCGCCAACGCTGCCCAGTACGGCCATGAGCGCATGACCCTGCTGCTCGCCCTCGACCACGAAACTCTGCACATCGTGGTCACCGACTCCGGCGCGGCCGTGGAGCGTCATCGCCCCGGCATCGCCTCCGACGAACACGGCCGTGGCACCGGCATCGTCCAGTTCCTTGCCCAGTCGACCGAGATTCGCCAGACACGCAGCGGCCGCGAAGTCCGCGCCTGCCTGAGGTGCTCGCCATGACCGGGCCGGACGCTCCGCACGAGCTGCGACCCCCTGCCGGGGCCGGCACTGCAGCACAGCGACGGGCTACCGGGGGCGGCCGCGGCGTCGGGTCACCCGACGCCCCCGCCGAGTGGTCCTTCGCGACCCACAAGCCGTGTCCCATCGACGGCTGCCCGGGCCCGGCCCAGGTGCCCATGCGGTCCGCGGCCCGCCCATCGGCACTCGATCGCGGCGGCCCCCACCACAACACGGTGCTGTGTCAACGCTGCGGCGCCGGCCCCTGCGTACCGGCGGAGGTGTGAGCGTGGACGTCACACCGAACAGCGGCAAGGGCATCGACGCCCCGCCCTCGCACGAGGCATATACGCATGCGCCAGATCTGCGCCGCGAGATGCACCCAATGCTGGCCCCCGGAGCCGAACGCGCCTGGCTGCTACGCCGGAAGGCCCTCATGGACCGGAGGGCCCTGGACGACCCCGGCCCCGTCGCAGCTGCCGCGGAACCCGCCGAGCAACTCGTCCTCCACGACCGCCGCCATCTCGACCTGGCTGCCGGCCCGCACCACCCCGACACCATCACGCTCGCGTGGCCGACACAGATGAGCCACGCGCATGACCGCCAGTTGTCACAGCCCGCCACCAGCGACAAGGAGCCACAGAACATGGGTGGAAAGCAGAAGACACTCGCCATACTTGCCGGAGCCGCGCTGGCAGCCGGACTCGCCGGCCCGGCCTTCGGGTCCACCACCGCTCACTCGCCGGCCCTGCGCACCGCCGCGACGGGGTCGGGGATGTCGGTCGTGGAGTGGAACCGCGAGCTCGTCACCATCCTCAGCAATCCGAAGGCGCAGCCGTCCACCGTCCAACCCACGCGCAGCTTCGCGCTTCTGCAGGCTGCCGAGTACGACGCGGTGGTATCGATCACCCGGGCCGGCCCCGCCTACGTGTTCTCGGTGACGGCGCCAAGAGGCGCTCGTGCGGACGCCGCAGCGGACCAGGCGGCCCACGATGTGCTGGTCGCCCTCTACCCGGCCAGGCGCGCAGGCTTGAACCAGCGGCTGAGCAGCCAGTTGTCCGCGATATCCGGCGGCCCGGGCAAGCAGGCGGGTATTGGTGTGGGAGCTGAGGTCGCCCGCAGGCTGATCACCCTGCGGTCCAATGACGGATCCTCAGCCAAGCCGCCGCGGTTCCGCCCCGGCGACAAGGCCGGGGACTACCGGCCCACCCCTCCCAATTTCCCGACACCGGTGTTCACCGACTGGGGCTCGGTCAAGCCGTTCGTACTGGCCGACGGACGGCAGTTCCGCCCGGCACCGCCGCCGGCCGTGAGCAGCGCCGCGTACGCCACCGCCTTGAACGAGGTCAAGAGCCTGGGGAGCAAGACCAGTAGCACCCGCACTCCCGATCAGACGGCAGCCGCGAAGTTCTGGGCGGCGGCACCCGTATGGAACGTCTGGAACCAGATCACGCAGAACCTCGTCACCTCCCAGAACGCGAACCTGGAGAAGGCGGTGAAGGTCTTCGCCCGGCTCGACCTGTCCCTCGCCGACACCGCGATCGCGATGTACGACGCCAAGTACGCCTACCGCGTATGGCGGCCCGTGACCGCCATCCGGCTCGGCGGTACGCACTACAACCCGAGCATCGTCGGGGATCCCAGCTGGACCCCTCTGCTGCCGACCGCACCGGATCCGTCCTATCCGGGCGCTCACGGCGCTCTCAGCCAGGCTGCGGCAACGACGCTCGCCGGACTCTACGGGGCGCGGCATCATTTTGCGGTGACCTCGAAGGGCGTCACTCGAACCTTCACCGGCTTCCAGGACGCCGCCACCGAAGCGTGGCTCAGCCGGATCTGGTCCGGCCAGCACACCTCCCTTGACAACCACGCGGGCCAGCAACTCGGCGCTCAGGTGGCCGACTTCGTGGCAGGTCGGCTCTGACCGCACCGCCACGCTCCAACCATGCACATGGTAGGGCCGAGAAGCCAGTGGTCCCGGCGCATCGGGTACCACTGGCTCGGGCCACGCTCAGAGGGCGGCCAGTCTCCGCGCCGAGGGCCCGCAGCTGCCGGCCGGCAGGCCGGACGTCTGCCCGCAGGAAGTCCTGGCTTCCTGTCACCGCGACGCACTGACCGAATGACTGTCGCGGTCGGGCCCACCCGGTCGCCCCCGGTCGCTGAGCGCGGGCCCGCCCATGTCACTGTCGGCGGACCCGCAGTCGGGGGCCTCGCTCGAGTCCCCGTGGGTACCTCAACACCTGTGGACCTGCAGGAGGTTCGAACCGCCGATCGGATCGCCCGACCAGTCGGTCGGACGCCATGATCGTCGTCTCGGGTCGACTACCGGCTCGGCGCTTTCGGCTGTCTGCGCTCCCCGGGGATCCCCGAAGGCAACCTCGGCGTCTCCGACCAGCTGGCGGCGCTGCGGTGGGTGCGGGACGACATCGCCTCGTTCGGCGGGGCACACCGGCCATGTCACCCTGGCCGGCCGGCCCGCGAGCGCCCACAGCGTGCAGTGCCTGCTGGGCATGCCCGGGACCGAGGGCCCGTTCCACGGTGCCATCGTGAACAGCACCTCGGCAGGGCTGAGCCTCGGCGAGGCCGACCACGCCAAGCGCGCCGCCGAGCGTTTCCTCTCCCGGCTCGGCACGAATCCGCGCGATGCCCCGGTGTCGGACACCCTGGGCGCCCAGAGCTCCGTCGCCCGAGAAGCCGCCGGCAGGCTCGGGCTCGACTCCGTCCACCGTTCGTGCCGGTCGCGGGCGTAGACCCGCTCCCGGACCGCGCGGCCTGGACCGACGTTCTCACCCGCCGGGCACCCGGCCTGGACGTCACCATCGGCATCACCGAACGGGAGATGGTCGCCCTCCACGCCGTGAACCCGGTGCCGCGCCGGGTGCGCGAGGTCCCGTCCCGGGCTCCGCGCTCGCCGCCGACGGCGTGGAACACGCCGCGAGGGAGTTCGCCTTCGCCCGTCCCTCCCGTAAGCCGGCCGTCCAGCTCAGTGAGGCGGGCGCCCGCGTATGGGCCTACCGGTTCGACGCCGCCGCCCCCGACTCCGTCTTCGGCGCCGCCCACTGCATCGAACTGCGCTTCCTCTTCGGCACCGACGCCGACTGGGCCGACGCCCCCATGCTCGCCGGCGTCCGCCCGCAGGACATCGAGCCCCTCGGCCGCCGTGTGTGCACCGCCTGGCTCGGCTTCATCCGCACCGGCACCCCCACCACCGACCCCCCTGGCCGCAGCACACAGCGCACTCCTCCTCCACTTACCACTGCAAGCTGAAGCCCCACGGTCACGGGACACGTGCCCGATGCACCGCCGACGTCTGCCGACGTGAAGCGAGGCTCGCAGCCGCACCGAGTGCCTGATGCGCACACACGCCGCCTGGCCCCATGGCCGTCGCGCGACAGCCGTATGCCGGACTGCTATGGGCGAGTTCCGGCGGGACGTCGAGCAGCCGCGCCAGGCGCCCGAGCGGGGCCGTCACGCTCGCCGGCCGGGTACCCGGAAGTCTGCGTCACCGTCAGGACCGGGGCAATGGCACGCCGGACAGCGGGGGTGGCGCCTCCACCCCCCGGCGGCAGTACGGCGCGTACCAGTCGCCCGCGGACGTGATCAGCGAAGGCGAGCTCGCCGGCCTCCCAAGACCGCGTGGGCCACGGCCCCGGGCTGGACCATGATCAACGATCTGTCCGGCGTGGGTCCGTCGTCGCCATGGCATGAACCATCAGGATCATCAGTTACACGAGGAACAACCGACAGCATGTCGTTCCTCTCGGCTTGGAGGAGCTTTTCATGGCTGCAGAACTGGACGGATCCACCGCTCTTGTCACCGGCGCTACCGCCGGCATCGGCCGGGCCGTGGCCCTGCGCCTGGCAGCGTTGGGGGCCTCGGTCATCGTCCACGGGCGGGACGAGCAGCGGGGTGCGGAGACCGTCAAAGAGATCGCTGCCGCAGGCGGGAAGGCCCGGTTCGTTGCTGCGGATCTGAGTAGCTCTGAAGACGTCCTGCGTCTTGCCGCTGAAGCAGGCGAGGTGGACGTTCTGATCAACAACGCCGGTATCTACCGGTTCGCCAGTACGCCGGACACCACCGCCGAGATGTTCGACGCTCAGATGGCCGTCAACTCACGCGCGCCGATGCTCCTGGTCGGTGCCCTCGCTCCGGGAATGGCTGAGCGGGGGCGTGGCGTCATCGTGAATGTGAGTACAGCGGCGGCGACCACGCCGGTGCGGGAATCGGGCGCTTACGGGGCCTCCAAAGCTGCACTCGAACTTCTCACACGAGTATGGGCTGACGAGTTCGGCGCCCAGGGCGTCCGCGTGAACGCCGTGGCTCCGGGCCCTGTCCATACCCCCGGGACGGAGGAGATGGGAGGTGAAACCCTCCAGGCGATCGGGCGAACCACCGTACTGGGGCGGGTCGCAGACCCGGAGGAAATCGCGGAAGCGGTTGTGTTCCTTGTTTCGTCCCGCGCCAGCTACATCACCGGCGCGGTTCTCGAGGCACGCGGCGGACAGCTCGCGATCGGATGACTTTGGGCTGGGCCGCGATGGATATGCCAAACCCGACGCCCATGCCCACGATGTCTGCCTCGACCCGCAAAGAAGCTGTTTCTGATCCTGGCGTGAGCAGTTGACGCGGTGTGGTTACGGCAGCAGCAGGCGAGACGATGACCGCTTCCCAAAGCATCCGGTAGCCATGCCGGCCACTGTCGGTCTGCATTCTTCGTGATCCCCACACTCATCTCTTTCGCGGCGCCTCCGTTCCTGGTGCCCGATCGCAGCCTCATTCCGGCCCGCATGCGCGCGTTCTCGAACACCCTTGCCCGCTGGATCCGGCCCCGACGGAGTAGCCGGGCGAGCACCTGGCGCGTTCCGGAGCCTAAATAGAGACAGGGGGCTCGAGGCGACGGAGGGAGAGGCCTGGGATGCGGATCGTCGTGGACCTCACCCGCTGCCAGGCGTATGCGCAGTGCGTGTTTCTCGCACCGGAGATGTTCGAGCTGCATGGCGAGGAAGCACTGCTGTACCGCCAGGAAGTCCCGGACGAGCAGCTGGAGCGCGTGCGCCAGGCCGCTGCAGCGTGCCCGGTCCAGGCGATCCTCGTGGGTGAGGCGGTGACCGCCGGTGCCCGGGCCCGGTGACCTTCGGGAGGGCCCCATCGTCGTCGTCGGCGCGTCGCTGGCCGGGTTGCGGGCCGCTGAGGCACTGCGGGAGAGGGGCTTCACCGGCTCCCTGACCGTGGTCGGGGACGAGCCCCACCCGCCCTACGACAGACCGCCGCTGTCCAAGCAGGTTTTGCTCGGCATGTCGGCGGCGGACACTACCGGGCTGCCGATGCGCCGCGACCCGGACGCCGACTGGCGCCTCGGAGTGCGTGCCACGGGGCTCGACCCGGTCGGCCGTCAGGTCCTGCTGGCCGACGGTGAGTCCCTGCCCTACGACCGGCTGCTGATCGCCACCGGAACCCGGGCGCGCCCCTGGCCCCAACCGGAGCAGGCCGCCCTGGACGGAGTCTTCACCCTGCGCACTCGTGACGACGCCGGGTGCCTGGCCGAGCGGCTGACCGCCGGACCGCGCCGGGTGCTGGTCATCGGCGCAGGCTTCACCGGCTCGGAGATCGCCTCAGCCTGCCGGGAGCGGGGCATCGAGGTCACAGTCACAGAACGCGGCACCGCACCGCTGGTGGGTGCCCTCGGCGGCACACTGGCGAAGCTCGCAGCCGGCCTGCAGCGGGCCCACGGCGTGGACCTGCGCTGCGGAGTGACGGTCACCGCGCTGTGCGGGAACGCCGGCGGGCGGTTCACCGGAGCTGACCTCTCCGACGGCAGCCACATCGACGCGGACGTGTGCGTCATCGCCATGGGTGCGGTCCGCAACGTCGAGTGGCTGGCGGATTCCGGGCTGGCGGCGGGCCCGCACGGGGTCGCCTGTGACGCGGGGTGCCGCGCTTTCGACATGTACGGAATCGTCACCGACGATGTTTTTGTGGCTGGCGACGTCTCCCGTTTCCCCCACCCGCTCTTCGATTACCAGATGCTCTCCTTGGAGCACTGGGGCAACGCGGTCGCGCAGGCCGAGGTGGCGGCCCACAACATGATCAGTCCCGGGCCGCCGCGGCGTCCCCACCTCGCGGTTCCGGTCTTCTGGTCGAGTCAGTTCGGGGTCAACATCAAGTCCGTGGGTGTCCCTACCTACTCCGACCAGGTGGTCATTGCCCAGGGCTCGCTCAGTGAACGCCGTCTGGTGGCGGTCTACGGCTACCGGGGCCGCATCACTGCCGCCGTCACCGTCAACATGGCCAAGTGGCTGGAGTACTACCAGGGCCTGATCGAGAGCGCCGCCCCGTTCCCGCCTGCGCCCGGCGCTGCCGACGGCCACCCGCTGGTGACCGAATTCGCGCTTCCCTCCGACGTGCCGGATCCGAAGGGACTGTCCCACGGCCCCACCGTCGCGCTGACCGGTCACCTGCCGGACCGCCGACTGACCGTGGTCCGGCCCACTGGCTGACCCCTCCGTCCTTCCCTGTCACGAGGAGCCCGTCGATGGCTGTCGACACCCTGCTGGAACGGATCACCGACTACGCCAACCGCCCCGACCCCTACCCGCTGTACGCCGAACTCCGCGAGGCGGGCGTGGCGCGGCAGACGGACGGCAGCTACCTGGTCGGCGGGTACTACGACATCGTCGCCCTGTTCCACAACCCACGGCTCAGCTCCGACCGCCGCAACCGCGCCGGCACCTACAGCGGCCTGCCGGCGGAAGAGGAAGAGCCCCACCCTTTCATCCGGCTCGACGACCCCGAACACCACAGGCTGCGCAGCCTGGCCACACGGCCGTTCGGTCCCCCGCACAGTCCGGGCCGGATCGACGCTATGCGAGACGAAATCACCCGGATCACCGACGAACTGATCGAGTCGCTCCAGGGACGTACGCAAGTCGACATCGTCGACGACTTCGCCTACCCCCTGCCTGTCACCGTCATCTGCCGACTCCTCGGTGTACCGCGCGAAGACGAGCCGACCTTTCGGCAGTGGTCCACCGCCATCACCGACTCCGGCGACATCCGGCCCGGCGAAGACCTCACCATGAGCCAACAGGCCGGCAACCAGGCCAGAGCGCAGATGGGCCGCTACCTGGTAGACCTCGCCGAACAGCGCCGCGGCCATCCGGGGGACGACATGCTGTCCGCGTTCGTCAATGACCCCGACCCGGCCGGAGCGCTCACCCGCGAGGAACTGGCGGCCACCGCCGTGCTGCTGCTCGTCGCCGGACACGAGACCACGGTCAATCTGATCACCAACGGCGTACTCACTCTGCTGCGCCACCCCGACCAGTTGGAGCGCCTGTGCCGTGAACCCGACCTGCTTCCCGGCACAGTGGAAGAACTGCTGCGCTACGAGCCCCCGGTCCATTTGCTGGACCGCACGCCCCTCACCCACGTCGACGTCGCGGGCACGACCATCCCCAAGGGCGTGCCCGTGGTGCTCGCGCTGGCCTCGGCCAACCGTGACCCCAAGCGGTTCCGCGACCCCGACCGGTTCGACCCCACCCGCCGGGACAACCAGCACCTCGGATTCGGCAGCGGCGTCCACATCTGCTACGGCGCGCCCCTCGCCCGGGTCGAAGCCCAGATCGCCCTGGGAGCACTCCTTCCCCATCTCACCACCGCAACCCTGGTCGAAGACCCTCCCCCCTACCGGCACAGCGCCGTGCTGCGCGGCCCCCGGCACCTTCCCATCGAGCTGGCTCCGTCGCCGTAGACGCAATGAACCGCCTCGCCCCAGGACGCGAAGTAGAGCAGCGCCGGTCGTTCGTTCGGTTGTTCCTCGGCCGGTTCGGAGGCGCCGACGCGCCGCAGGGGCAGGGCGCGGCGGAGCGAGCTCGCCGAGTGAGGTTCCGCTGTAACGAACGGCAAGCCGATCGACGTGTAACTGACCGTGTTGCTCAGACCGTGTCCTCCATGGCTATGGGCCGCTTTGAGATGAGAGAGCATGACCACGAACGCCGGGGCGCACATGACGTCCACTTCCCCTCATCGGGAGCCGATCCGCGTCGGTGTCGTGGGTCTGAGCGCGAGCGGCGGGTGGGCGGCCGCTGCCCATGTGCCCGCACTGGCCGGGCTCGATGGATACGAGTTGCGGGCGCTGAGCGCCAGCAGCGCCGAATCGGCGCGTGCGGCCGGCGAGAAGTATGCGGTGCCGCTGGCCTACGGCAGCGCGGAGGAGCTGGCCCGTAGTGAGGAAGTCGATCTCGTGGTGGTGACGGTGAAGGTTCCGCATCACCTGGAGCTCATCCGGCCCGCGCTGGAAGCGGGGAAGATGGTGTTCAGCGAGTGGCCGCTCGGTGCCGACCTCGCGCAGGCCGAGGAGTTGGCCGGCCTCGCGCATCGCAGGGGTGTGCTCACGGCCGTCGGCCTGCAGGCCCGGTCGGCTCCGCCGCTTCGGTATCTGCGGGACCTGGTCGCCGACGGCTACGTGGGGCGGGTGCTGTCGACCAGCATGCTCGGGTCGGGCTGGATCGGCGGCGCCACCTACGACGACAACTATGCGTACGTGCTGGACGTCACCAGCGGCGCCACGCTGCTGTCGATCCCCTTCGGGCACTCGGTCGACGCGCTGGCCATGGTGCTCGGGGAGTTCCGTGAGGTGTCGGCTGTCATCGAAAACCTGCGCCCGGAGGTCACCCACGTCACGAGCGGGGCGGTCGTAGCCAAGACCGCAGAGGACCAGATCGCCGTCACCGGGGTGCTTGAGTCGGGGGCCGTAGCCGCAATGCACATCCGCGGTGGGACCTCACGCGCCACCGCGTTTCACTGGGAGATCAACGGCACGGACGGCGATCTCATCGTCAAGGCCGACCAGGCCCAGTGGTGGTATGGGGGACTGCGGCTCAACGGAGCCCGAGGAGAGGACGGCACGTTGACCGAGCTGCCGGTTCCCGCCCGCTATCAGCGGTCGCTGACGCAATGGGCCGAGCGACCCGCCGAGCCCGCCTGCAATGTCGCCCACGAGTACGCGCTTCTGCGCGACCAGATCACCGGGAACCTTGCGCCGGACGAGGACGGCGTTCCCGACTTCCGGCACGCCGTCCGGCGACACCGCATGCTGGAGCGGATCCGAGAGGCGGCGCGCGCGGGCCGGAAGGTCACACTCGCAGAGCAAGGCTCGTAGGCCCCGAAGTGAGTCGGGTCGGGAGCTCGACCGTTTTGCCCTCGCGAGAATGCCACGGTTCCGGTGGTGCCTACCCGGAACCTGTGATCGGCTCAGAGGCTGCCCGGGCGGACCAGGCCGGTCCTCTTCACCCCGGTCAGGATGGGGGTGACCTCAAGGGTGGTGATGTGTTCGAGGGCGCCGATGGTCTCGCTCAGGAAGTGGTAGAGCGCGTCGAGGTCGGTTGCCGCGACAGCCACAAGGAGGTTGGCCGAGCCGGTGGTGGCGGAGGCGAAGCGGACCTGTGGGTGGCGGCTGAGCTGCTGGCCCGTCTCCTCCAGGCCGCCAGGTGCGACGGTGATCCACAGAAGGGCCTCGGTCCGGATGCCCAGCCGGGCCAGATCGACTTCGGTCGCGAGCCTGAGTACCTGGCCGCCCACCAGTGCCTCTACCCGGCGGCGAGCGGTCAGGGCGGTGGTGTCGGCGCGGCGCGCGAGGTCGGTGTAGGAGGCTCGGCCGTCCTCGATCAGTGCGGTGATCAGCTGGTGGTCGAGGGGCTGGAGGACGGGGCGGGTAGGTGCCGCGGACAGGTCGGGCCGCAGGCTGGTCAGTTCGGTCTGTGTCAGCAGGCCGCCGCTCCAGTCGAAGGCGGCCGGGAAGACCCGGAGCAGGACGTGCGAGGTCCAGGACTGGACCGCGGGGGTGGCGGGCAGGTCGCGCAGCAGCAGGTTGCTGCGGGCGTCCGGTCCGTCCAGGAACAGGACGGTGCAGATCTCGTCGCCGCCGCCGAGGACGTCGACCCAGATGGTGTCGGGACGGCGGGCGAGGGTGGCGGCGATGGCGCTGATCCGGTTGGGCCGGCAGCGGATGCGCAGGGCCAGCGGAATCAGCTCGGGGAAGTGCACGGGGTTGCGTACGGCCGTGGCCCGCAGCGTCCCGTCGCCGAACAGTGGTGCAGCACGGCGTACGACAGTGCGCTCCGAGATGCCCAGGACCCGGCCGACCGTGCGCCAGGAGGCACGCGGAGCGGCCAGCATCGCGGCGGCGATCCGACTGTCCGTTTCATTCAACAGATGGCGCACTCTCTCCATGGATTGAGATCATATGTACTTTTTCCTCGATCCAGATGGTCATTTCTGGCTCAGATTCTCGCCTCGGCTTAGAAACGTCTCAGAGCAACCGAGACGAGAGAGCAGGTGAGCACGATGACCGGCATCGAGCACACGGTGGTGGACACCGACCGGGGCAAGGTCAGGGGAGTTGCGGAGGGCGAGGCGGTCTCCTTCCGGGGAATCCCGTACGCCGCGTCGCCGGTCGGCGAGCTGCGGTTCGCGCCGCCGCAGCCGCACCCGGGCTGGACGGACGTGCGGGACGCGGCCAAGGCCGGCCCCTCCGTTCCGCAGGCGGCCTCCCGGCTGGAGAAGGTGCAGGGGCAGCGCGTGCCGGACTGGAACGAGGACGGCAGCCTGACCGTCAACGTCTTCACTCCACGCCGGGCGCTGGCGGACGGTGCGGCCCGACCCGTCCTGCTCTGGTGGCACGGCGGCGGCTTCACCAGCGGCTCCGGCGGCTGGGACTGGTACGACGGCGGCCGCCTCGCCGCGCTGGGCGACATCGTGGTCGTCACCGCCAACTACCGGGTGGGACCGCTGGGTTACCTCTACCTGCCGCAGATCGGCGCAGCCAACCTCGGCCCCCAGGACCAGGCCGCCGTGCTGCGCTGGGTGCAGAACAACATCGCCTCCTTCGGCGGCGACCCGCGCACGGTCACCGTCGGCGGGCAGTCCGCCGGAGCGTACTCGGCCCTGTCGCTTGCGCTCGACCCCGAGACGAGCGGGTCCATCACCCGGGTGCTGCTGCAGAGCGGCCCCTTCGGCCTGAACCCACAGGATCCGCACCAGGCCGCCGAGAACGCCGACGCCTACCTGCGCTTGCTGGACATCCCAGTCGGCACTGATGCCGCGAAGGCCCTGCGTGCCCTGCCGGCCGAGCAGCTGCTGGACGCCTACGGCCGCCTCTCCGTCCAGCTCGCGGCTCCGGGTAACGCGGCTCCGCCAATGTACCCGGTCCTCGGTGCCCCCGGCATGCCCCGCACGCGGCAACAGGCGCTCAGTGACGGCGCTTTGGAGGGCAAGACCCTGCTGATCGGCACCACCCGCGACGAAGCGACGGCCTTCTTCGCCTTCGACCCCCGCATCCAGAACCTCACCACCGACACCGCCCTGGACGTCCTCACCGCCCAGGTCGGCCGACAGGCCGCCCTGGACGTTTATCAGCAGCACGCCGCCCGCCTCCCGCAGGCGACACCGGCGCAGATCTTCACCTCGGTGCAGACCGACGGCCTCTTCCGCGACGGCTCGCTGGAGATCGCCGACCATCACGCGGCCGGCGGCAACACCACCTACGTCTACCAGTTCGACTACGCCCCCGCCGAGGACCCGTACGCCCTGGGCGCCACCCACTGCGCCGAACTGCCCTTCCTCTTCAACACCTTCGACGCCTACCCCGGCAGCCCCGTCCTCGCCGGCGCCGGCGACGCCCAGCGCACCCTGAGCCTCGAATTCGCAACCGCCGTCGCCGAATTCGTCACCACTGGAACGACCAGCGACTGGCTGCCCTACGCGCCCGCGACCGCAGCCCGCATCCGCCACTTCGGCTGAGAGAGGAGACCGTCATGAAGCACATTTTCCGCACGCCGGCCATGCCTCACTGGGCCGAGTTCCTCACCTTGCTGGTCACCATCTACTCCTCGGACCGGCTGTACTCCCTGACCATCGCCGACCGTTTCGCGGACTGGAACCAGTGGGTGCGCCCATTCCCCTTCACCCTGGCCTCCATCGCGCTCCTTGTCTTCTTCGTGATGCCGGGCGCCGGCAGGCTCTGGAAGACCCTGTACGCGAAGGCCCTGCACACGGCCGCCGCCCACTGAACCCCGCCGATGGCCGGCGTCCCGCACCGGTGGGACGCCAGCCGCGGTGGAGCAACTGCCCGAGCCGCTGCGGCTGGTGCTCATGCTGCGCCACTTCAGCAACATCACCTCCTACCAGGAGATCCCCCACGCCTGCGAGATCCCGGTCGGTACGGTGCGCAGCCGCCTCAACCAGGCCCGGGCGAAGCTCTCCCAGGTGCTGCTGACGACCGCCACACACGTGCACGACGACGCCTCCCGGCTCACCGAGGAGAGCCGGCAGGAGGCCGAGGTCACACTGGAAGGCGCCCGGCGCGGCTGCCAGCCCAGGGAGATCCAGGAACTGTGGCCGCCGGAGACCGAACTGGTCGGTGTCCTGGGCACGCCGGGCGAACGCTGCCATCCGTTCCCGGCCATGCGAAGGAACCGGGACAAGGGCGTCACCCAGCATCTGCGCCGTGTCGTGGCCAGCCGCTCCGTCACCATCTGGGAAATGCACGTCACCAACCCCGCCGGCATCCCTGACCCCTGCCCGCCGATCCTCGCCTGGCTCATGATCCGCCGCAACAGACGAGTCCAGACACTCCGCGTGGTCTTCCCCCAGGCACAGCGATGAAGGGCCGGCGGATTCAGTAGCGAACGGCGCCAAGCACACCGAGTTGCGCACGCCCGTCGTGCGCAGGCGCGGTCGGTGTACGGGGAGTGAGGCGACGTACGGCGGTGCGTCCGCGCAGCCCCGGCCGGACCGCCCCGCCTCAGGGATCACGGGGCGATGCGAGCGGAGCGGCTGCGCTCCTGCGTCCGTCCCGATCGACGTTGGCGCATGATCCGCATACCGGGTGTACGCATGGCGTGTTTCCTGCGCGGTCGATCCAGGTATGGCGGCGAATTACCGAACGGCTTCTACAACAGTCTCGTCAGCGACACCTTCGAAACGCTGCGAGCTGAGGGAGAAGACGATGTCTGATCACGGAGCCGACCTGCTGATCCGCGCCGGCGCGGTGCACACCCTGGTGCCCGGCCAGGTCCCGCAGCGGGCCCTGGCGGTGCGCGGCGACCGGATCGCGGCCGTGTTCGCCGACCCGCACGGCCTCGACCACCTGGTCACCGACAAGACCGAGGTCCGCGACCTGCCCGGCGCGACCGTGCTGCCGGCCTTCGACGACACCCACACCCACCTGATCTTCGCCGCGCTCGGTGCCCAGGACGTCCCGGTCCATCAGGCCCGCACGATCCCCGAGTTCCTCGGCCTGATCCGGCGGCGGGCCGCGGTCACGCCCGAGGGCGAGTGGATCCGCACCACCACCAACTGGCAGGAACTCAACCTGGCCGAGCGCCGTATGCCCACCGCGGCCGAACTCGACACGGCGACCGAGCGGCACCCGGTCCTGGTCAAGCGCGGCGGCCACAACGACGTCGTCAACAGCTACGCGCTGCGCCTCGCGGGCATCACCGAGGACACCCCCGTACCGCCCGGGGGCACCATCGGCCGTGACGCCGACGGCAAGCTGGACGGCCGGCTGATCGACAACGCCCTGCACCTGGTGGAGCGCCTGGTTCCAGCCCCTGACCGGGCCGAGCGCATCGAAGGACTCCGCATCGCCACCCGCGACTACGCCGCCACCGGCATCGGTACCGTGCGGGACTGCGCGGTCGCCCTTGAGGACTACCGGGTGCTCCAAGCCGCCCGCGAGGCGGGCGCGCTGCACATCAGGGTGCGCGCGCTGATCTCGGCGCTCGGCATGACCAGCGCGGCCCAGGTGGAAGACCTCCTCGACACCATGGAGGAGTGGCGCGACAACTCCGACCCATACCTGTCCGTGTGGGGCGTGAAGTTCGGCCTCGACGGCGGCCTGGAGGCCGGCGCCACCGAGGAGCCGTACGCCTGTGACCACTCCTTCTCCGGGATGCTGATCTGGGAGCCGGACGCGCTGGTCGAGGCGGTCGAGGCGGTGGTCCGGCGCGGCTGGCGGGTCGGCACGCACGCCTACGGCGACCGCGCGGTCCGCACCCTCCTCGACGTCTACGAACGCGTCCTGCAGCGCAACCCCGGCCTGCCCGCCGGCAGCCTGGTCATGGAGCACGGCGGCCTCGCCGGCCCCGAGCAGCGCGCCCGCGCCGTCGCCCTCGGCATCCCCGTCACCATCCAGCAGCCCCTGCTGCACGACACCGCCGAGGTCGAGGAGGGCTTCTGGGGCCCGGAACGCGTCGCCCGCCTCTTTCCGGCCCGCGGCTGGATCGACCTGGGCGCCCAGGTCAGCGCCGGTTCCGACTTCCCGGTCGGCCAGTTCGGCGCGATGCGCTCGGTGTGGGGCATGACCACAAGGCAGACGGTCATCGGCGTCAAGGGACCCGAGCACGCGATCACGTACGACGAGGCCCTCACCCTGCACACCACCCGGGCGGCCCACCTCACGGGCGAGTCCCATCTGCGCGGCACCCTGACCCCGGGCCGCTGGGCTGACTTCACGATCTGGGACCAGGACCCCGCCCACTGCCCCGGCGACGCCCTCCGTGACCTCCACCCCACCCACACCTTCGTCGGCGGTCGCCTGGTCGCCCCCACCGGGACCTGATAAGCGGGGATCGGGCGTCGGCCGCGAACCCTTGGCTACCGCGGGCACAAGCGCCCGCGGTAGCCAAGGGTTCGTGGTGATCAGTCCACTTTGTGGTCAGTGGCCCTGTCCTGGCCGGGCGCGTGCCCGTTGGATGAACCCACCTGCTTCCGCCGTGCGCGAGACGCGCAGAATCCGCCGCAGCCGCTACCGGGAGGCCCGCGATGACCACGCCGCGCACTCGATCGTTCGCACAGGTCGACGTGTTCTCCACGATCCCCTGCAGCGGCAATCCGGTCGCGGTGGTCCTGGACGGGACCGGCTTGAGCGATGAGGAGATGCAGCGCCTGGCGCGCTGGACGAACCTTTCCGAGGCCACGTTCGTGCTGCCCCCCACCACCTTCGAGGCGGACTACCTGCTGCGGATCTTCACCCCGGGAGGCGAGCTGCCGTTCGCCGGGCACCCTGCTCTCGGCTCCGCCCGTGCCTGGACGGACGGCGGCGGCACGCCGCAGCAGGCCGACCGCATCGTGCAGGAGTGCGCCGCCGGCCTGGTCACGTGCGCCGCGGCGAGGGCGTTCTGTCATTCGCCGCGCCGCCGCGGGTGCGTGACGGCGCGCTCGACGACGCCTATCCGAACCGCATCGTGGCCGCGTTCGGCATTACGCGTGAGCAGGTCGTGGCCCGCCAGTGGGTCGACAACGGTCCCGGCTGGGCCGTGCTCCAGCTGGCCACGGCCAAGGAGGTCCTCGGCCTCGAACCCGACCTCTCCCTCATCCCGGACGCCATGGTCGGCGCGAGCGGGGCCTATCCCGAGGGATCCGAGTACGACTTCGAGCTGCGCACCTTCGCCCCCGGAGCCGGTGTGCCCGAGGACCCCGCGTGCGGCAGCATGAACGCCGCCGTCGGGCAGTGGCTCAACCCGCCCGACGGCACATGGGATCCGCAGCCGGGATCGGAGTAACCCGGCTGTATCAGCGGTCGGCGCGGGTGACGAAGTCGCTGGGCGGGCCCACATCGGCGGTGCGTTGGAGTACGGGGGGAAGTGCGCGCAGCGGCTGATCTCGGCGATGCGGCGCCGCTTCGGCCAGTGTCGGGGGCACGACTGAGAGTTGTTCTGCTCCCCGTACATGAACATCTGCGGCGCGCACAGTTCGAGGAAGCGGTCCAGCACCTTGCCGTGGTCGGAGAGCTCGACCACGGACTCGAAGCTAGCCCCGACCGCTCCGGACCGGACCTTGTGGGTAGGCACGAGGCATGCAGGGCGCTTGAGCGGATGTGCGAGCCGCCGACGCGTTCGGCGAATCGTGCCAGGAAGGCGTCGGGGTGCCGTCGGGGCGGTTGACGATCTGGCGGCTGAGGAAGCAGAGGTCGGGACGGTCGAGGATGCGGTCGATGACGTCGGCGGGCAGAGCGAAGACATCGTCGTAGTCCTTGCCCCAGCCGCTGCGGTGAGTGTTGTCCTCAGCACGGCATACGCCTCGCTGAGGAGCGGTCACGAGCCGCCGGGGCCAGGGGAGGCGACCCCACCACACCTCCGTGGCGGCTCTCATCGCAGTCGCCGATGAACGTGGTGCCGAGACCAGCCGTCGACTGGTCGTTCAGTCGTCCTGACGGCGCCCCGGCGCCTGATGGTCGTGCTCGACCTCGCGCTGGAATTCGGCGACGCGAAGGAGGGCCTTCTTGAATGTGGCGTACTCCTGTGTGCCCAGAGCGCTGGCGTGGCGTTCCTCGATCGTGCGCATGATGGAGGCGGCGGCCTCCATCTGGAGCAGGCCGCGTTCTGTGGGACAGATCAGTTTGGCCCGGCGGTCCGCGGGGTCGGGTTTGCGTTCGACGTAGCCCAGGCGTTCGAGGTCGTCGATGAGGGTGCCGATGACCTGCTTGTGCTGTCCGGAGGCGCGGGCGAGCTCGCTGGCACGGATGCCGTCGGTGCGCAGATAGGCGAGGACGGCGCCGGTGCGGGGCGGGATGTCATCGAAGCCCTGCTCGGCGAGCGCGGAGAACAGCTCGCGCTGGACGGAGAGGAGGACCCGGGCGGCGAGCATGCCGAGGTCCGGTTCCGCGGTGTGGTGCCCGTCCAACGCCTCTCCTGTCCCGGCGCGTCCGCCGCTGTGCTGGGTCACCAGCGATTTTATTCACCTGCCTCAGGGCTCGGACGGCGTCACGCGAATCCCGCATGACCGACCGGCGCTTGCGCTGCGAAAGGCCGGGGCGTAGCGTCGAAGTAGTCACTGATATTGACTATCAACATTGGTGACTAAATCCACTGCGGCTCTACCCGAAGGAGCGGAAGATGAGCGCGCATAGCAAGTTCCTGGAACCGATCACCCGGGAGAACGCTGCCGTGGTGCTTGTCGACCACCAGGTGGGCCTTCTGTCCGGCGTCCGGGACATTCCGCTCGTCGAACTGAAGCACAACGTGGTGGCCATGGCGCGGGCGGCAACTGTCCTGGGCATCCCACTGGTCGTCACCACCACCGCTGCGGAGAGCATGTGGGGGCCGACCACCCCGGAGCTGGTCGAGGCACTGCCGGCCGGATACAAGATCATAGATCGCAGCACGGTCAACGCCTGGCACGACGATCGGGTCCGCGAGGCCATCGAGGCCACCGGTCGGCGGAAACTGATCTTCGCCGGGGTGTCTCTCGAGGTGTGCGCGGCGCTGCCCGCCATCTCCGCGACGGCCGCCGGGTACGACGCGTACGTTGCCGTGGACGCCTCCGGTACCTTCAGCCAGGCCAAGCGCGAGGCAGGACTGCTGCGCATGCAGCAGGCGGGGGTCATCGTCTCCGACTATGCCACCCTCATGGTCGAGGCTCTGGCGGACAACGCGGCCCCGGAGTCCGCCGCCGTCTACGGCGCCCTCGACATGCCCTTCGCCGTCCTGGTCGGCCAGATCTCCGCGGCCTACCGGGCCTAGAAGCTCGTTCCGGTCGCAAGTGCGGCTCGGTGCAGGAGGACGGAGCCCTTGGCGTCAGCCACGTTGTGCCTTGGGGATTCAACTTGCGGACAGTGATGGGGACAGTTCCAGGTGATGGGGACAGTTCCAGGGGGAGGTGCCGGGTCCGCGCAAGGTGGCGCGGACGGCCAGGAAGCTGGAAGCGGCGCTACCGGCCCGGTTGCAATCCCCCTGTTCCGCAGGTCAGGCGTTGGGATCGAAGGGGATGCCCGAGGGCATGGAGTGTGCCAGCGCGTAGGCGAAGTCGCCGTCCTTGATCTTGATGGTGGCCGCGCCGAAGTCGGCGCTCATCAGCTTGTCCCGGAAGCCGGCCGGGTAGCCGTTCCAGCCCACCAGGCGCGGGTAGAACCAGCCGCCGGTCACGTTCTCGGGAGGCTCGTCGTTGCTGTTGGCGAAGCGGAAGTCGTGGGTGGAGAGGCCGTCCTTGTGGTAGACGATCTTCGGGTGGGTGCCGTCGAAGCGGACCGAGGAGCGGGCGGCCACCTGGTAGCCGGTGTGCTGGGACACCGAGACGTACTGGACCTCGTTGTTGTTGATCCACACCACGACGTGCTCCCAGTCGTGGGTGTGCCCGATGGCCGCCGGGCCGTAGGTCGCCTGGTCCTTCTCGAAGTAGCTGGCGTACATGACGGCGCACCAGCCGTTGTTGCACTTCTCGCGTGAGTAGGTGTTGGCGTTGGCGAGTTGGGCGTAGTCGTGGCAGTGCCCGTTGACGTCACCGCCGAGTTTCAGACCGGGGTTGATGGTGCCGTCGGCGCCGATGGCGGCGGTGGCGTAGCAGCCGTCGCCGTCGTAGTCGTAGGCGGGGGAGAAGGTCTGTTCCAGGCCGTCGGCGTTCTGCGGCAGCAACTGCAGGACGTTCGCGTGGGCGCTCGCCGGAATGGCCACGACGAGCGTCATCGCACCGAGTGCTGCGAGCAGGCCCTTGGCAAGGGACTTCACGTTGGGCATTACGGCTCCTTGTCGGGGCGGCTGGCGTCAGCAGTACAGGTTGCTGCCCGGTGAGACCCCGAGGATCTGTGTGAAGCGCTGGTAGGCGTCCACGCGGCTCTGCACCTGGGCCGGGTTCTTGCCGTCGCATTCGAGGGAGCCGTTGATGCTGCGGATGGTCTGGCCGAATCCGGCGCTGTTGACCATGGCGTTGTGCGGGGTCATGCTGCCTGGTCCCGATTGGGTGTTCCAGTACCACAGGCCGGTCTTCCAGGCGACGGAGGCGTTGTTCTCCACCTGCCAGGGGTTGTTGAGCAGGTCGATGCCGAGCGCGTCACCCGCCGCCTTGTAGTTGAAGTTCCAGCTCAGCTGGAGCGGTCCGCGGCCGTAGTAGGCGGCCTGTCCGGCGGGGCAGCCGTACGGCCGGCTCCAGTCGCAGTAGGTGGGGTAGTTGGCGGTGTTCTGCTCGACGACATAGACCAGTCCGCCGGTCTCGTGGCTGACGTTGGCGAGGAAGGCGGCGGCCTCCTGCTTCCTGACCGTGTCGCTGCCGGTGTTCGCGAAGGCCGGGTAGGCGCTGAGGGCCGCGGTGAGTCCGCTGTAGGTGTAGAAGGAGTTCCGGTTCGGGAACATCTGGTTGAACTGCGCCTCGCTCACCACGAAGCCGGACGGAGTGCTGTCGCCGCCGCTCGCGGGTGCGTTCCACTTCTGGTTGGCGCCGCCGCTGCAGCTCCAGATCTGTGTCCGGGTGCCGTTGGCGGAGTTGTTGCCGGTGACGTCCAGGCACTTGTTCGCCTGGGGGTTGACGATGTCGTGGGCGGCGGTGACGGTCCACTTCTGGTTCGCGCCGCCGGTACAGGACCACAGCTGTACCTTGGCGCCGTCGGCGGTCGAATCGCCGGTCACGTCCAGGCACTTGCCGAGGGCGCGGATGGTGCCGTCGGTGCCGACCGTCCACTGCTGGGCGTTCGTGCCGTTGCAGTCGTAGAGCTGGACGGGCGTGCCGTCGGCGGAGTTGGCGCCGGCGATGTCGAGGCACTTGCCGGCGAGCCCGGTGATGGTGCCGGTGTCGGCCTGGGCGGGGCCTGCGGTGAGCAGGCACGCGGAGAGACCCAGTGCGGCGGAGAGGGCGGCCGTGGAAAGGGATCGGGCCATGAGAGGGGGTGGCCTTTCACATGGGGGGTGGCGGCCGACGCCTCACCTCGTGAACGGAGGGAGGCGTCGTACAACGCGTGGCTGACCCGAGAACCTAAAGGGGGGCGACCGCTTTCGTCAAGTAGTGAAGTAAGCCTAGTGAAAAGGTAGTTGGCAGGCAGACGGCCAAGAGCCGCGGTCGCGCCGACGGTGGCGCCGAGAGCGCGGAAGCCTCTGCGACTCGGGCGGTTGTCGGGCGATCCGGTGTGATCGGTGTGCTGGGTGGTCCCACGTTGTGCCCTCCGTCCGGGGAACGGGGCATGCGGGGGCGACGGATACGGGGCCGTCGGGTCCGGCGGGATCGTGCGACCCGCCGGACCCGCCAGTCAGGGGATCAGTATGCGTTCGGTGTCCGTGCCACCGGATCGGCTACCAGCCGACGGCGACCAGGAGCCATTGCGGATCGGCGTGGGAGATGAAGGAGGACTGGCCCGCCACGTCGTCGTAGGGGAAGCCGTAGGCGAGGTGGTTGATGGCGTTGTCGTGCCAGAACTTGGCGTAGTAGTTGGCTGGTGCCGCCTTGTAGAACTGGGCCGGGTCGGACTGCTGGGAGGCCGGCAGGGTGGCGACGTGGCGGTTGAGGGCGGCACACATGTCGGGGTTGCCCGCCAGCGAGGCGGCGCAGCCGAAGATGTCGGAGGTGGCCGCGTTCACGCCCACTGACTGGGCGTAGGCGGTGAAGTAGTTCGCGTTGGCGCCGCCCGCGCGGAAACTGGGGTCGCTGCCGGGCGCGATGATCCGGTACGGGGCCTGGGTCTGGGCCAGGACCTTGAACTGGTCCGGAACGGCGTCGATGAAGCGCTGGAAGGTGGTGGAGCGGTCCTCGGTGAAGGTCTGCCGGTTCTCGCCGACCTCGACGTCGTAACCGTCCTTGCTGTGCAGGCGCATGGCCAGCTTGAGGCCGAAGGCGTCGACCCGGGTGGTGTTGCCGTTGAAGACATTGTTGCCGACGGTGAACTCGATGAAGTCGTAGTACGGGCTGTTGGGTGAACCGAGGTAGAAGTACATGCGGCCCGCGGAGTTGGCCGGCATGTCGAGGTAGGGCTGCTCGGCGATGGAGTGCACCTGCCCGTTGAAGCTCCAGTACACCTGGCTGTCGGGGTACTTGCCGTTGGTCCGGTTGAGGATCTTCACCTCGACGGCGTTGCTCGCCGGGGGGATGTCGCTGGTGCTGCCCCAGAAGTCGTCCGGCGGGGTAGTGCCGCCGGGGCCGTAGACCTGGAACTCCCACAGGGAGTAGCCGTACGGGGTGCCCCGCGCGGTGCCGTGGAGGCGGACGTAGCGGCCACTGCCGGAGATGGCGATGTCCTGCGTTCCGCCGGTGGCGGTGGTGGTGGAGTAGACGGTGGTCCAGGTGCCGGCGTCGGTGGAGGTCTGGATCTGGAAGGCGGTCGCGTAGGCGGCCTCCCAGTTCAGGGTGACACGGCTGAGCTGCTGGACGGATCCGAGGTCGACCCGCAGCCATTGCGGGTCGGAGAAGGCCGACGACCAGCGGGTGCCTGTGTTGCCGTCGACCGCCGCGCTTGCGGGGAAGGAGCCGTTCTCGGTCGAGGAGGCGGTGGCGGGCCTGCCCTGGGACAGTAACTGGTCGGCGGCGCGCGCGGGCGTCGGTGCCAGGACTGCGAAGCAGGCGGCGATCAGGACGACGACCAGGCCGAGGGCCGCGCGTGGGCGTGCGGCGCCGACCGGCGGTCTGTGGGTGGGTGCGCCGGCGGAACTCTGCATGTGGGGTCTCCTCAAGCCGGTCCGGCATGCGTGGGGATGGAGCAACAGCAGACATGAGAGCGCTCTCTCGGGTTGTAGTCCTACCGGTGTCAGCCGTCAACAACTGAAGCCGAAATCAGTCGGGTTTGCGGCTCTGTCGACGACACGGCACTGATCTCGCCACCGGTGTCGCGTGTGGCGCGTCCGGCGCATTCGGCTTCCGACCGACCGATCAGCCCCAAGCCGGGCTCTGCTTACATCCCTTGACGCATCCGGTACGGACCTGACCGCGCCGTCATGCCGACTCGCGACCCACAAGTCAGGGCTCGGAGACGACCGGCGCCGCGTCTGTGAGTGCGCGGTGGGTGTGCTCGTCGAGCAAGCGGGTCAGCTCCGCCGCCCTCTCCTCAACCGGCTGGCGGACGTGGTCAGTCGAGGACGGCGGGTGACGACGATACCGGAGTCGCCGAAGCCGACGACGGTCACGTCCTCGGGCACCCGGCAGCTGCGCCGGCGCAGCACTTGGCAGGCGCCGTGGGCCATGAGGTCGTTGGCTGCGAACACGCCGTCCGTGCCCGGGCGGCGGTCCAGCAGTCCGACATGGCCGCGATACCGCTGTCGAGGGTCAAGCCGCCCTCGGCGAGTGGGACGTACGGGCGGCCGTGACGGGCGAGCGTGTCGCGGAACCCGGCCAGGTGTTCCCGGCTCGCCGCTACGTCCAAGGGGCCGCATGGCCGAGGCCCGCGTCGAGCAGGGTGCCGAGGGTGCGGGCAGCGGCCGGGGTGTCCGCGAAGGACTCCGTCGCGCCTCGGCGTACCCGTGCACGACGATCCCCGGTTCTGCGCCTCGCCCCAAGAGGGCCGATCCGACACTGCCCGTGATCGGCCCAGCCACGGGACGCGGCGGACCACGCCTCCCTGGACGGCCCTCACCGCACCCGCCGATGACCAAGATAATTCACGCCTTATATTTTGATGTATTGACGGCCGGGCGGGCTGCCCCTAGCGTCCGATCCGCATCGCGCCCCCACATCGCGACCGAGGAGACACGTGTGACTGACGTTCCTGCCGCCGTTCCCGCCGCGCGCGTCCGCGCACCCCGCCGGCGCAGACGCACGGCCGCCCTCACGACAGCCTTCCTGCTGCCGGCCGCCGCCGGTATCGCGCTGGCGTCCGCCCCGAGTGCAGCCGCCGCGAGCATCCCCACCGCTCCCACCGCCGTCGTCAACGCAGGCAGCGGCAAGTGCGTCGACGCGAGCGGCGGTGCCACCGGCAACGGCACAGCCGTGCAGCAGTACGCCTGCAACGGCACCGGAGCGCAGTCCTGGCAGTTCACCCCGACCGACAGCGGCTACTACCGGATCGGCGTGGCCTCGGCGCCGGACCAGGTCTGGGACGAGACCGGCGTCTCCACCGCCGACGGCGCGCTGACCCAGCTGTGGCTCTACGGCGGCGGCGCCAACCAGCAGTGGCTGCCCGTCGCCGAGGCCTCCGGCACGTACCACTTCGTCAACCGCAACAGCGGCAAGTGCCTCGACGTGCCGTCCGCGTCCACCGCCGACAGCGTCCAACTGCAGCAATACACCTGCAACGGCACCGCCGCCCAGTCCTTCTCGCTCTCCGCCGGCATCACCCCGCCGGCCGGCACCCCGGACTTCGGCCCCAACGTCACGGTGTTCGACCCGTCGATGCCGACGTCCACCATCCAGTCGAAGATCAACCAGGTCTACAGCACCCAGCAGAACGACGAGTTCGGCACCCAGCGCAACGCCCTGCTGTTCACCCCCGGCACCTACGACGTCGACATACCCGTCGGCTACTACACCCAGGTCGCCGGACTCGGCCTGTCACCGGACCAGGTGTCCATCACCGGCGGAGGCGTGCACGTCGAGGGGCACACCAGCGACGGCAACGCCACCCAGAACTTCTGGCGCGACGCGGAGAACATGTCGGTGAGCCCCAGTTCGGGCAGCACCATGTGGGCCGTCTCGCAGGCCGACCCGTTCCGGCGCATGGACGTACACGGCAGCATGAAGCTGTGGGACGACACCCACGGCACCAGCACCAACTGGTCCAGCGGCGGCTACATCGGCGACTCCCGCGTCTCCGGCCAGATCAACTCCGGTACCCAGCAGCAGTTCCTCACCCAGGACACCGCCATGAACGGCGGCTGGACCGGGCACAACTGGAACATGGTCTTCGTCGGCGACACCGGCGCCCCCGCGACCAGCTTCCCCAATCCGCAGTACACCACCGTCGCCCAGAGCCCCGTGATGCGCGAGAAGCCGTTCCTCTACGTCGACGGCTCAGGCAACTGGCAGGTGTTCGTCCCCTCGGTGCGCACCAATGTGCAGGGCCCCGACTGGACGAACGGCAGCGCCCCGGGCACCTCGCTGCCGATCAGCCAGTTCTACATCGTCAAGCCCGGTGACACCGCCACGACGATCAACAACGCGCTCGCCGCGGGCCAGAACCTGATCGTCACCCCGGGCGTCTACCACCTGTCCGCCCCGCTCAACATCACCCGCCCCGACACCGTCGTCCTCGGCCTGGGCCTGGCCACCCTCGTACCGGACAACGGCGTCACCGCGATCACCACCGCCGACGCCGACGGCATAGACATCGCCGGGCTGCTCATCAGCGCGAACACCACCAACTCCAACACCCTCATGCAGGTCGGCCCGACCGGCTCGACTGCCAGTCACACCGCCGACCCGATCGTGCTGCACGACGTGTTCTTCCGCATCGGCGGCGACATCGCCGGCAAGGCCACCCAGACACTGGTGATCAACAGCAACGACGTCATCGGCGACGACCTCTGGCTGTGGCGCGCGGACCACACCAACGGCGTCGGCTGGACGACCAACCCGGCCGCCAACGGACTGATCGTCAACGGCAACAACGTCACCATGTACGGCCTGGCGGTCGAGCACTACCAGAAGTACCAGACCACCTGGAACGGCAACGGCGGCCGCACGTACTTCTACCAGAGCGAGACCCCCTACGACGTGCCCGACCAGTCCAGCTGGACCACCAGCGGAGGCGACCTCGGCTACGCCTCCTACAAGGTCGCCAACTCGGTCACCTCCCACGAGGCATGGGGTGTGGGTGTCTACGCCTACCTCCGCGACAACCCCTCCGTCGTCCTCGGCCACGCCATCGAGGTGCCCACCACGTCAGCGGTGAAGTTCCACAGCATGGTCACCACGGTCCTGGGTGGAGACGGCACCATCAACCACATCATCGACAACACCGGCAACCAGGTAACCCCCAGCAGCAACGTGGCGTACCTGGTGAGCTATCCGTAAGTCCGGCAACGGACCCGACGGTACACAGGGTGCAACTTGTCCGTGCCCTCCGCGGGTGACGTGGGCCGGGCAGACCGGCCGGACAAGGAGACCGGTCCGGTGCCCGTGTCGAGGTGGCACGGGCGCCGGACACGCAGGGCGGCTACAGGCTCATTTGTTCCCCTCGGCCGGTTCACAGGCGGTCGCCCAGAAGGGCGTCAGCACCTCGGGGCAAGAACCAGAGCAACGCCCCTCGGTCGCCAGGGCCTACCGCGTCCTTGCGCCCTGACACTGAGCAACAGCCGCGATCCCGTCGCAGCCGGTGGCGACATCGTGCGCGGCGCCCGCACCCAGCCGGGCACCAGATGCCACCGCGCATCTTCGAAGCGGCATTTCACGATCAGCTGAACGCGGAGGTGAGTGGGGGGCGCGGGAAGGGTGAGCGGACTCCCGAGAGTAACCTGATTGCCTGTCAGTAAAGTCAGCATTGGGTCGGCATCGGTCCGACCGAAGCTGACCACGGCTGGCGGAGCATGCACTTCGAGATGGAGGGGAGCGGGTGGTCTGAAGGGGGTTTGCTCAGGGGGCTGTGCGAACTGAGCAGGGTGCACCTTCCCTCCCTGGTCTATGTGCGTGCCGCGCTGAACAGTCCCAGCTCAGCGCACCCGACCCCGTGCCTTCAGCGGCACCGGCGGCAGCTCCGGCGCAGGCAGCGGATCCCCGTCGTACCCCTTCACTTCCCCAAAACGCGACCCGCTCATCCAGTCCTCCCGGGCCTGATTGATATCGTCCTGGGTGCGTCCGACGAAGTTCCACCACATGATCAGCTCCTCCGCGAACGGCTCGCCGCCCAGCAGCATGATTCCGGCGTCCGACTCGGCGCGCAGCGGGAGTTCGGAGCGGCCGCAGCCGAGGTAGAGCATCGAACCGGGGAGCACCGGTACGCCGTCCACGTGGACCTCGCCGGACATGGCCAGGACGCCGTACTCGAAGTCGGGCTCCAGGGGCAGGCGGATGTCTGCGCCCCGGGTGAGGGCGAGGTCGGCGCCGATGATCGGGGTGTACGTCGTACCGGGCGAGGCGGAGCCGTCGAGGTCGCCGAGGATCACCGTGGCGGTCAGGCCCGGCGCGGTGACCGTGGGCAGGTCCGGGTGGTGCTCGAACTCCGGCTCGGTGTGGCGGTGTTCGTCGGGCAGCGCGACCCACAGCTGGGCGCCGTGCAGGAAACGGGCGTGCGGGCGCGGGCTCTCCTCGGAGTGGCTGATCCCGTGTCCCGAGGTCATCAGGCCGAGCTGTCCGGGCCGGATCGTCTGCAGGCTGCCCGTCGAATCGCGGTGCAGCACCTCGCCCTCGTGCAGCCAGCTGACCGTCTGCAGTCCGATGTGCGGATGCGGCGGGACCTGCATGCCGGGCTCGTCGGCGATGTCGTCCGGCCCGTAGTGGTCGACGAAGGCCCACGCGCCGATCATGCGACGGCCGAGGTTCGGCAGCAGCCGGCGCACCTCGGTCGACTCGCCCAGCCTCACGTGACGGGGGCTCAGCAGTTCGCGGACGGGCTCGGCCACGACGAATCCGCGGCCGCCGCAGACGCTGGGCAGGGGCGCGCGGTCAAGATTGCTCATGGCGCCCAACTTAGCGGGGCGGGCGTCGTACCGGTGAGTGCGGAAACGCGCATTTTCCTTGGTTACGTCAATCAACGACTTACATCAGGGAGCGGCACGCAGACCGTGTCGTCCCGAAAGAGGCCCGATTCGACGGCACCGGCGTCACCCGCGTCGAGGCCGAACTGCGGCCGGGCGCCCATGTGCGCGGTACCGTGCCCGGGGCGGGCCGGCCGCTCGGCGACGCCCGGGTGACCCTGCTGGACGCCGCGGGCGACGTCGTCGCGACGACCACCACCGGCTACGACGGGGCGTACGCCTTCTCCGACCTGGACGGCGGCCCGTTCACGCTGATCGCGGCCCGCCCCGGGCCGCCGGAGTGACCGTCGCCGGCCCGGATGTCGAGAACCACGACATCGGACTCGGACACCGCGGGGCGTGGTCGGGGGCTCGTCAGCTCATGGGTGCGGCGCGCTCGGCGACGGCTCGGCCGTGGAGGGGGTGACCGTACTCGGGACCGGGGACGGTGTGCCGGTCGCCGGGCGTGGAGGGCGGGCCGGCTCGGTCGGGCGGGACGGACCGCCGCGCACCGAGAAGAACACCAGCGCGGCCACGGCGGCCAGCGCCAGCGCGCCCACCACCGTCCGGCGCAGCAGCACCCGGCGGGGCCGCGCCACCGCCGTCGGCGGCAGCAACGGCCGCAGGTCGGCGGGGCCGACGGAACGCGCCCGCGCGGCCAGCGCGGCCCGCAGCCGCTCCTCGACCGGCGTCGGCGCGGTCCCGGTACCGGACTCGGTCATCGCAGCCCCTCCAGACGTCGGCCGAGGGCGTCCAGGGCCCGGCTGGCCGTGGACTTGACGGCACCCCGCGACAGGCCGAGTGTCGCCGCGATCTCGGCCTCGCTCAGATGCGACCAGTAGCGCAGCACCAGCACCTCCCGCTGCCGCCGGGTCAGCGTGCGCAGCGCCGCCAGTACCTCCCGGTGGTCCTCGTGCAGCAGCACGTCCTCCTCCGGGGCGGGGGCGTGCTGCTCGGGGGCCGGGGTGTGCGCCCGTACGGTCCTGCGCCGGCGCAGCACCGAGCGGGCCGCGTTGACCACGCTGGTCCTCAGATACGCCTCCGGGTCGTCGAGCGAGGCGAGCCGGTGACCGTGGCGGCGGAAGAGCGCGGTGAAGGCGTCCTGCACGACGTCCTCGGCGGTGGGCAGATCGTCCACCAGCAGCACCGCGAGCCGGACCAGGGCGAGCCGGCGGTGGTGATACAACTCCTCGATGCCCGGCGGCTGTTCGGCTCCGGAGAGAGGGACCGCCCGGAGCGCTCCGGTGTGCGTGGCGCCCGTACCGGGAGCCGGATCGGTGGGCGTGTCCGTACGGGCGCGGGGGAGGAGGCGAGCGCCTGCGCGGGTGCGCGGTGCCTGCATGAACCGCCGCCAGGGCGTGGGGCGTCGTGGGATGCCGCGCGCCCAGCGCAGGGCTGTCGCCGGTGGTGTGGCTGTCGTCATGGATCTCCCGGAGCCGGAAGCGGGCGCCACCGAGGGACGCCCGCTCCCGGCCCTGCCTAGGTGCTGCTGCTCAGCGGTGCTGCGGAACCGGCGCCGGTGTGGCGACGCCGTGGTGCGGACCATGTCCGGTCCGCGCCGGTGACGGCACGGGGCTGGGGGTGGCTCGGGCGGGAGGCGAGGGTACGGGGCTGGGGGCGGCGTCCGTGGGTGCGGGCACGGGGGTGGGTGTGGCCGGTGCGGGCGTCGGAGTCACCGTACGGATCGGTGACGGTACCGGCGACGGAGTGGCGGTGTGGACCGGCGAGGGCACGGGGGACGGCGTGGCGGTGCGGACCGGCGACGGCACCGGGGACGGGGTCGCGTGGCTGCCGTCCTGGGCCGCCTGGGCGGTCATGGTGCCGGCGACGGCCAGGGCCGCGCCTACGGCGGAAACCCCCAGGGCGGCCTTCAGCCTGCGGGCACGGCTGGGCCTGGATGCACGGTGTGCGGACATGGGTTCCTTCGGTCGTTCGGGGTCGGACTTGTGGTCGAAGTGGAGGCCTCCACCCCGACAGACGTCCGACCCCGGCCGAGGTTGCAGGTGACGACCGGCCAATTTTCCGCAGGAGCGGGTCGCACACCGTGCGGCCCGGTCGGCGTGTCAGCGGCCGGAGTCGTACTCGGTCCGTCAGCCCCCTATGCCCCGTCAGTCCTCGACGCGCGGTCGCCGGCGCCACGCGCGGTCAGCCCTCCGGGCGCCGCCACCAGCCCCGCCACCAGCCCCGCCACGGCCCCTTGAAGCGCGGTCACCGTCCTCCGCCGTCACCCGTCGAAAACCGTCGCCCCCTCCTCCGCGAAGGCGACCGCGTCCGGGTGGCCGAACAGGCCGGGCAGGCCGCCGGTGTGGACGAACACCGTCTTCTCGCCCGGCCGGACGTCTCCGTCGCGGACGGCCGCCCGGAGTCCGGCCAGGGCCCGGCCCGTGTAAATGGGGTCGAGGACCAGGCCCTCGGTGCGGGCGGCGAGCCGGAGCGCCCGTGTCACCGGCTCGGTCAGCGTCGCGTACCCGCTGCCCACCTGGTCCCGGCGCACCCGCAGCCCCTCCGGGGTGATCTCCTCGGTCGAGAGCGGTGCCGCGAACTCGGCGACGGCCGTGGCCGGGTCGGCCAGCGCGCCCACGTCGACGCCGAGCACCGAACCGGTGCCCAGGGCCGCGACCAGGCCGGCCATGGTGCCGCCCGAACCGAGCGGGACCACCACCGTGCGCAGCTGGGGCACCTGCTCGTCCAGCTCCTCGCCGCAGCGCACATAGCCCCGGGCGCCCGGCACCCCCGACCCGCCGAACGGGATCAGCGCGGGCCGGGCACCGTCCGCCCGCAGCCGCGCGCACACCTCGGCCGCCGCGGCGTCCAGCCCGGCCTGGTCCACCTCGCCCGCCCACGCGATCCGCGCCCCGAACAGCCCGTCCAGGGCGAGGTTCCCGGACCGGGAGGCGCCCGGCGCGCCGCGCAGCACGAGGACGGCGGACAGGCCCAGCCGGGCGGCCGCGGCGGCGGTCAGCCGGGCGTGGTTGCTCTGCGGGGCGCCCGTGGTCACGAGGGTGTCCGCGCCCTCGGCGAGCGCCGCGCCCACCGTCCACTCCAGTTTGCGGATCTTGTTGCCGCCGCCGCCCAGACCGGTCAGGTCGTCCCGCTTGATCCACAGGTCCCCGGGTCCGAGCCCGAGCGCCGCGGCGAGCCGGGGCGCCGGTTCGACGGGGGTGGGGAAGGTGCCGAGCGCTACGGGGGAGTGGCTCATCGCGTACGTCCTTCGATGCCGGTCGTGGTCGTTCGGGACCAGTCGATCACACCGGCAGCAGCCGGGCGATCAGCGCGCTGAGCTGACGGGCCGTACGGCACTCGTGCATCTCGACCAGCTCGGCGTACGCGGGCGCGGCGGAGTCGCCGGTGCCCCACCGGTCCCGTGGCTCCGGGTTCAGCCAGTACACGCGGCGGGCCCGCCCGGCGACCTCCCGTACGGCGGCCAGGTTCGGGTCGCTCATGTTCGTCCGGGCGTCCCCGAGGACGAACACGGTCGTGCGCGGGCCCACCGCGCCGCCGTACCGCGCGGCGAACTCGCCCAGTGCCATGCCGTAGTCGCTGCTGCCGTGCCAGCCGGTGAGCGTGGCCTCGGCGTGGATGCGGGCGCCGAGCCCGTCGGGGTCGGCGCGGCCGTGGTCGAGCAGGCCGGTCACCTCGTCGAGCCGGTTGACGAAGGCGAACACGCGGACCTTGCTGAACTGGTCGTGCAGTGCCTGCACCAGCAGCATCGTGAAGTCGGAGAAGCCGGACACCGAGCCGGACACGTCGCACAGCAGCACCAGTTCGGGGCGCACGGGGCGGCGTCGGCGCAGCACCGGCCGCATCGGCACCCCGCCCGTGGAGAGCGAGGAGCGCAGGGTGCGGCGCAGGTCGACGGTGCCGCGTGCGGCCCGGCGGCGGCGCGCGGCGAGCCGGGTGGCCAGCTTGCGCGCGAGCGGCTGCACCGCCCTGCGCAGCTCTGCCAGTTGGTCCCGGTTCGCGTACAGGAAGTCCACCCGGTCCGCGGTCGGTACGACACCGCGCCGGGCGATCTCGTCCCGCCCGCGCCGCTCGGCGACCCTGCGCCGCGCCTCCGCTCCCACCATCCGCCGGAACGCCTCGATACGGCGCCGGATCTCGTCGTCCAGCAGCCGGTCCGCGAAACCGGAACCGCTGCCGTCCCGGCCCCGGACGTCCGTCCGTACCCGGGCCAGCAGGGTCTGCGGGCGCAGCCGGTCCAGCGTCTGGTACGCCGACCAGCCGTCCGAGCCGGGTGAACTGCCGTAGCCGCCGAGGGCGTCGACCGCGTCCACCGCCAACCGGGCCATCAACGCGCGGTCGTCGGCCGCCAGGGCCTCAGCCAGCCGGTCGCGCAGTGCCTCGCGGTCCCCGGACTCTCCGTCCGGGCCGCCGACCCCGCGCGGGAAGTACAGGTCGAAGACCGGGTCGAACACCGCCCGTTGTCCGGGGCCGTGCAGCAGCGTCGCGGCCAGCCCCTCGCGCAGCAGCTCCCGGTCCGTGAGGCCCAGGGCCTCCATCGCGCGGGCCGCGTCCACCGTCTCGCCGGTGCCGATCCGCACGCCGTGTGCGCGCAGCGCCCCGACCAGCCCGGTGATCCGCTCGGCGACCGCGGTCACAGCGCGTCCAGGTCGAGCTTCGCCGCCGCCTTCTGGATGTCGTCCTGATGCTTGAGGATCACCCCGAGGCTGTCCCGTACGACCGTCTCGTCCAGGGTGTCGGCGCCCAGCGCCAGCAGGGTGCGCGCCCAGTCGATGGTCTCCGCGACGGACGGCACCTTGCGCAGGTCCATCGCGCGCAGCGCCCCGACCACGCGGACCACCGACTCGGCCAGCGCCGCGTCGAGGCCCGGCACCTTCAGCCGTACGATCCGCCGCTCCAGCTCCTCCTCGGGGAAGCCGATGTGCAGGAACAGACAGCGGCGGCGCAGCGCCTCGGACAGCTCCCGGCCGGCGTTGGAGGTGAGCACGACGAACGGGCGCCGGGTCGCGGCGACCGTGCCCAGCTCCGGGACGGTGATCTGGAAGTCGCTGAGCACCTCCAGCAGCAGCCCCTCCATCTCGACGTCGGCCTTGTCGGTCTCGTCGATCAGCAGCACCGTCGGCTCGTCACCGCGGATGGCGGTCAGCAGCGGGCGGGGCAGCAGGAACTCCTCGCTGAAGATGTCGGTGCGGGTCTCGTCCCAGCTCTCGTCGCGGCCCGCGCTGATCCGCAGCAGCTGCTTGGCGTGGTTCCACTCGTACAGCGCGCGGGACTCGTCCACGCCCTCGTAGCACTGCAGCCGGACCAGCCGGGCCCCGGCCACCTGGGCGACGGCCTTGGCCAGCTCGGTCTTGCCGACCCCGGCGGGGCCCTCCACCAGCAGCGGCTTGCCGAGCCGGTCGGCGAGGAAGACGGTCGTGGCGACGGCGGGCGAGGCGAGGTAGCCGGTCTCGGCGAGGCGGGCGGAGACGTCGTCGACGGACGTGAACAACGGGGCCTCCGGCAGGTCGGGAGTGGTGTACGGACTCCTGTCTCAGCTCCTATCTAAGCGCTTGTTCACCGCCGCTGTCACGTGGATGCGGCGGAGAGGGCCGGGCACCGGCTGCTGTCCGCCGTGCCGCGGAGCACCCCGTACGGGCCAGCCCGACGTGCCGTCCCCTTCGTCCACCCGGTCCAATGAAACCGTGACCGCGCCCCCGGACGACTGCCTCGCGCGCAACGAATGGATCTGCGGCGCCTATCTGAGCACCCGCCGCCAGATCCTCCTCGACGCGGTCGAGCAGCACCTCCAGCTGACCGTCCTGTCGGTCCTCATCGGCCTGGCCGTCGCCCTGCCGCTCGCGGTGTCGGCCCGCCGCTGGGCCTGGACGGCCGGGCCGGTGCTCGCCCTGACGACGGTCCTCTACACGATCCCGTCGCTGGCCATGTTCTCCCTGCTCCTGCCCTTGTACGGCCTGTCGGCCACCCTCGTCGTCGCCGGGCTCGTGCTGTACTCGCTGACCCTGCTCGTCCGGAACATCCTCGTGGGCCTGCGCGCCGTCCCCGAGGAGACCCGGCAGGCCGCGCGCGGCCTCGGCTACGGCCCCGTCCGCCTGCTGCTCACCGTGGAACTGCCCCTCGCCCTGCCCGCCGCGATGGCCGGCCTGCGCATCGCCACCGTCTCGGCGGTCTCCCTGGTCACGGTCGGCGCGATCGTCGGTTTCGGCGGGCTCGGCAACCTCATCTACGCGGGCATGAACACCTACTTCAAGGCCCAGGTGCTCACCGCGTCCGTGCTCTGCGTGCTGATCGCCGTCGGCGCCGACCTGCTCCTGCTGGGCGTGCAGTGGCTGATCACACCGTGGACCAGGGCGGGCCGCGCACGGATGCCCGCCGGGCGAGGGCGGCCCGAGGTCTCGCGAGCGGAGAACGCGTCCCGGACCGAGGCGGGCCGTGCATGAGCACGCTCACCCAGACCTGGCACTGGCTCACCGACCCCGCGCACTGGTCGGGCGACGACGGCGTCGGGCACCGGCTGCTCCAGCACCTGGTGCTCACCGGCGTCTGCCTGTTCCTGAGCTGTGTGATCGCGCTGCCCGTCGCCCTGGTCCTCGGCCACCTCGGCAAGGGTGGCGCGCTCGCCGTCAACATCTCCAATGTCGGCCGGGCCGTGCCCACGTTCGCCGTCCTGGTCCTGCTGCTGCTCACCCCGGTCGGCGGGTGGGGCGAGGGGCCCACGGTGGTGGCCCTGGTGCTGTTCGCCGTGCCGCCCCTGCTCACCAACGCCTACGTCGGCATGCGCGAGGTCGACCGCGGCGTCGTACGGGCGGCCCGGGGCATGGGGATGACCGGACGGCAGATGCTGCTGCGGGTGGAGCTGCCCCTCGCGCTGCCGATGGTCCTGAACGGGGTGCGGATCGCCGCCGTCCAGCTCGTCGCCACCGCCACCATCGCCGCGCTCGCGGGCGGCGGCGGCCTCGGCCGGATCATCACCGCCGGCTTCAACCTCGCCAGTACGCCCCAGGTGGTCGCGGGCGCCCTGCTCGTCGCCGTGTTCGCGCTCGTCGTCGAGGGTGCCTTCGAGATCGCCGAGCGGCTGGCACCGGGGTGGGCGCGGGGTGGCCGATGAGAAGAGCGCTCACCGCCGTCACGCTGCTCTCCCTCACCGCCTGCGGCACCGGACCTTCCCTGGAGAACCGCGGCCAGGTCACCGCGGCACCCGGCGACAGCCACCACCTCACCATCGGCTCGGCCGGCTTCACCGAGAGCGATCTGCTCGCCCAGCTCTACGCCCAGTTGCTCAACCAGGCCGGCTACCGGACGTCCCTGCTCACCGTCAACAACCGGGAGCTGTACGAACCGGCCCTGGAATCCGGCCAGATCGACGTCGTGCCCGAGTACGCGGCCACCTTCGCCGACTGGCTGAACGCCAAGACCCACGGCGCGAACGCCGAGCCCGTCGGCTCACCCGACCTCGGCGAGACGATGACCGCCCTGCGCCGGCTCGCCGCACCCCGCGGCCTCACCGTCCTCCCGCCCGGTCGCGCCGTCGACCAGAACGCCTTCGCGGTACGCGCGGACTACGCCCGCCGGCATGGCCTCAGGACCCTCGGCGACCTCGGCGCGTCGAAACTGAAGGTGCGCATCGCGGCCGGCGACGAGTGCGTCCGACGACCGTACTGCGCGCCCGGGTTGAAGAAGGTGTACGCCATCGACATCACCGGCGTCGACCCCAAGGGAGTCGGCACCGCACAGGCCAAACGGGCCGTGCAGGAGGGCCGGGACCAGCTGGTGCTGACAACCACCACGGACGCCACCCTCGACTCCTTCGGCCTGGTCCTGCTCACCGACGACAGACACCTGCAGAACGCCGACTACGTGGTCCCGGTGGTCAACCGCTCCCGGGCCGGCAGCGCGGGCGTGGCCGAGGCGCTGGGCAAGCTCAACGACGTCCTCGGCACACGCGATTTGGCCGACATGAACCAGCAGGTGGACAGCTGGCGCAGGCTGCCCGCCGACGTGGCCCGCGCCTATCTGAAGGACAAGGGCCTGCTGAAGTGAGGCCCGGCAGGTGTCTCACGCATCCGCCACCGAGTCGAACGACACCTGCCCCCGCGCCACGCCCCGCGCATCCGCGTCCACCGAGCGGCGCAGCGCCTCGTGCAGCTTCGCCGGGGTGAGCACGCCGAGGAAGCGCGCGCCGTCCAGTACCGCGACCCACCCGGCGTCGTACTGGAGCATCATGCCGAACGCCTGCTTCAGCGGCGCGCCCACCGGCACCCACGCGGTCATCCGGTGGGCCAGCTCCCCGACCGTGCCGCCCGCCGCCAGCTCCTCGATGCCCGCCCAGCCGTGCAGATCGCCGTGCGCGTCGAGGACGACGGCCCACCGGGCGCCCTCGGCCCGCAGCCGCTCGACGGCACGCTCGGCCGGCTCGTCGAGGCGGGCCACGGGCGGCTGCGACAGGTCGTCCGGCTCGATCGCGGTGACCGACAGCCGCTTCAGCCCCCGGTCGGCGCCCACGAAGGAGGCGACGTAGGGGGTCGCGGGCGCCCCGAGCACCGCGCCGGGCGTGTCGAACTGCTCGATCCGGCCCTGCCCGTACACGGCGATCCGGTCACCGAGCCGCACCGCCTCCTCGATGTCGTGCGTGACCAGCAGCACGGTCTTGCGCACCGCGGCCTGCATCCGCAGGAACTCGTCCTGCAACTGCTCGCGCACCACCGGGTCGACCGCGCCGAACGGCTCGTCCATCAGCAGCACCGGCGGGTCGGCCGCGAGCGCCCGCGCCACCCCGACCCGCTGCCGCTGCCCGCCGGACAGCTGCTCCGGATAGCGCGGCCCGTACGTCTTCGGGTCGAGCCCCACCAGGTCCAGCAGCTCGGCGGCCCGCGCCCGCGCCGTCGCCCGCTTCCAGCCGAGCAGCGCGGGCACCGTGGCGGTGTTGTCCAGGACGGTGCGATGCGGGAAGAGGCCGACCTGCTGGATGACGTACCCGATGCGGCGGCGCAGCCGCACCGGGTCGACGCCGGCGATGTCCTCCCCGTCGACGAAGATCCGGCCGGAGGTCGGCTCGATCAGCCGGTTGACCATCATCATGGTCGTCGTCTTGCCACAGCCCGACGGGCCGACGAGCGTGACGAGCTCTCCCTCGGCCACCTCGAAGGAGAGGCCGTCCACCGCCGTCGTGCCGTCCGGATACCGCTTGGTGACCTGCTCGAACCGGATCATGTCCGCACGCTAACGGGGCCGCGCGCGGCGCGCGGTGGCGGCGTCCGCCGGGTGGCGCAGGCCGGACCCATTCGGGTGACCGGTCCGTCAGCTGAGCAGGATGACTTCCAGCTTGCGCGGACCGTGCACGCCCTCCACCCGGTCCAGCTCGATGTCGCTGGTCGCCGACGGGCCGGAGATCCAGGTCAACGGGCGGGCCGGGTCGAGGCGTTCGAGGGCCTGCGGGACCGAGCGGACCACCTGGTCCGGTACCCGGACGACACAGATGTGGTGGTCCGGGACGAGCGAGATACGGCGTCGGCCCTGGTCGGGGGAGCCGTCCAGGACGATCGTGCCCGTCTCGGCGATCGCCACGGCACAGCCCGTCACCACGCTGTCCACCTGGTCCAGTCGCTGCGGCGTGCTCACCGCCCGGTCGTGGATCCGCACCGGGTCCGCGGCGGACAGCCACTCCGGCGGCAGCCCGGGAGGCACCAGCACCTCCCGGGAGCCGTGCTCGTTCAGCAGCCGCATGACGAGATCCGGCAGCTCCTCGGCGGCGCTGCGGTGCACGATCGCCCGGTAGTCCGCCAGGTTCCCGGCCAGCAGCTCCACCGTCTGCCCGGCCGTGCCGGCCCCGTGCTCGCGCAGGTAGTCGCGGGGCACGGCCTCCTCGTACGGCCGCTCGTCCGGCGTCACATCGGCGAGCGCGCGCCGCACCCGGCCCAGGATCCGTTCCCTGCTGCTCACTTGGCGCCGTCCCTTCCACCGCGCGTGCGCTGCCACCAGTCCCGGAAGGGTTCCGCGGGCACGGCCGGCAGGTCCCGGGTGCCGCTCCAGGCCTTGCCCGGGCCCGGCAGGGTACGGGGGTGCAGCCGGCGGGTGCGGGAGGCGAGCCGCTGGCCCGAGCGCAGGGCGGCGGGGTGGGTGAACGCCCAGCGTGCCGCGCGCATGGCCGCCCGCTCGGCCGCGTGTCCCTTGGCCGGTCTCAGTATCACCTTGTTGCCCTGCCGGACCGCCGGACCGCCCTCCACGACCCGCTCCCGCAGATGCACCAGCACCTCGGGAATGTCGATGGCGACCGGGCACACCTCGTAGCAGGCGCCGCACAGACTCGACGCGTACGGCAGTGAGGCGTCGATCTCGCTCGCCGTGCCCCGGAGCTGGGGGCTGAGGATCGCGCCGATCGGGCCCGGATAGACCGAGCCGTAGGCGTGGCCGCCGGCCCGCTCGTACACCGGGCACACATTCAGGCAGGCCGAGCAGCGGATGCAGCGCAGGGCCTGGCGGCCGACCTGGTCGGCGAGGGCGTCGGTGCGGCCGTTGTCGAGCAGCACCAGGTGGAAGGCCCGGGGCCCGTCGCCGTCCGTGGTGCCGGTCCACATGCTCGTGTACGGGTTCATGCGCTCGGCGGTGGAGGAGCGGGGGAGGGTCTGCAGGAAGACCTCCAGGTCCCGCCAGGTGGGCACGGTCTTCTCGATGCCCACGACCGAGATCAGCGTCTCGGGGAGCGTCAGGCACATCCGGCCGTTGCCCTCGGACTCGACGACGACGAGCGTGCCGGTCTCGGCGACCATGAAGTTGGCGCCCGAGATGCCGACCTTGGCGCGCAGGAACTTCTCCCGCAAATGCAGCCTGGCGGCCTCGGCGAGTTCGGCGGGGGCGTCGGTCAGACCCTCGGGAGCGGGCCGGCCCCACTCGCCCATCTCCGAGCGGAAGATGTCCCGGATCTCACCCCGGTTGCGGTGGATGGCGGGCACGAGGATGTGCGAGGGCCGGTCCTTGCCCAACTGCACGATGAGCTCGGCGAGATCGGTCTCGTAGGCGTGGATGCCTTCCTCGAGAAGGGCCTCGTTGAGCCCGGTCTCCTGCGTGGCCATCGACTTGACCTTGACGACCTCCGACTCGCCGGTCGCCTTCACCAGCCCGGCGACGATCCGGTTCGCCTCCTCGGCGTCCGCGGCCCAGTGGACCGTACCGCCCGCCGCCGTGACCGACTCCTCCAACTGCACCAGATAGCGGTCGAGATGGCGCAGCGTGTGGTCCTTGATCCGGCGGCCCGCCTCGCGCAGCGCCGCCCAGTCGTCCAACTCGGCCACCGCGCGGGCCCGTTTGGCGCGGATGGTGTGCGTGGCGTGCCGCAGATTGCGCCGCAGGTTCGCGTCGGCCAGGGCGTCGTGAGCCGCCTTCGGAAAGGCCGGCATGCCGACGAACGTTCCGCTCATGCCGCCGGTTCCTCCTCCGTGCTCGCCAGGATCTCCGCGATGTGCACCGGCCGCATGCGCGTCCGCAGCCGGCTCATCGTGCCGCCGATGTGCATCAGACACGAGTTGTCGGCCGCGCACAGCACCTCCGCGCCCGTCGACTCGGCGTTGCGCACCTTGTCCGTGCCCATGGCCGCCGAGACCTCCGCGTTCTTCAACGCGAAGGTGCCCCCGAAACCGCAGCACTCCTCGGCACCGGGCAGCTCGACCAGCTCCAGCCCCTTGACGGCCTGCAGGAGCCGGCGCGGCCGGTCGCCGAGTCCGAGCGAGCGCAGGCCGTGGCAGGTGGGGTGGTAGGTGACCGTGTGCGGGTAGGAGGCGCCGACGTCCGTCACGCCCAGCACGTCCACCAAGAACTCCGTCAACTCGTACGTCTTGGCCACCACCGGCGCCAGCGTCCGCGTCAGCGAGTCCCCTCGCCCCTCGGCACGCGCCCGCTCGCCCATCCGCGGATACAGCTCCCGCACCATCGCCCCGCAGGATCCGGAGGGAGTGACGATCGCGTCGTATTCGCGGAAGACATCGGAGAAGTGCCGGGCCAGGGGCTCCGCCTCGTGGCGGTAACCGGTGTTGTAGTGCGCCTGCCCGCAGCAGCTCTGGCCCATCGGGAAGTCGACGTCGACACCCAGTCTGGTCAGGAGTTTCACCATGGCACGGCCGGTGTCCGGATAGAGCGTGTCGTTGACACAGGTCAGGAACAGGGCGACACGCATCGCGGCTCCTCGGGATCGGTCATCGGACGAGTGCAGGGTAGTAGGCGAATACCGGTGAAGGGAGACCGCCGCTCACCGTGTGGCGAGCCTTGCCTCTGCCTCCCGCCAGCGCGCACGGTCGCCGCGGGGCGTGTACCGGGTCAGCGGCTGCGTACGGGTGAGCAGCCCGCGCATCGCGGCCAGGTCGCCGACCAGCCCGTGGGCGCGGGCCTGGACCAGGACGTTGCCCAGGGCCGCCGCCTCCGTCGCACCGGCCACCACGGGCAGCCCGCAGGCGTCGGCGGTCAGCTGGCACAGCAGCGCGTTACGGGTGCCGCCGCCGACGACGTACACCACGTCCACCGGGTGGTCGGCCAGTCGCTGGGCGTCCTCGACGGCCCGCCGGTGGGCGAGGGCCAGCGAGTCCAGGATGCACCGGGTGACCTCGCCCCGCGTCGCCGGCACCGGCTGCCCGGACGCCCGGCACGCCTCGGCGATCCGCTCCGGCATCCGCCCCGGCGCCAGGAACGCCGCGTCCCCGGCGTCCACCACCGAGCGCAGCGCCGGCACGGTACCGGCCTCACGCAACAACAGCCCCAGGTCCGGTCCGTCCCAGGCGCGTTGGCACTCCTGGAGCAGCCACAGCCCCATGATGTTGCGCAGATAGCGGACCGTGCCGTCGAGCCCCAGCTCGTTGGTGAAGTTGGCGGCCCGGCTCTCCTCGGTGAGCACCGGAGCGGTCAGCTCCAGCCCCGCCAGGGACCAGGTGCCGGTGCAGATGTAGGCGAAGGACGCGCCGGTCGCCGGGACGGCGGCCACCGCGGAGGCGGTGTCGTGCGAGCCGACGGCCGTCACCGGCACCGGGCCGGTCAGCCCGGTCTCCTCCAGCACCTCAGGCCGCAGCAGTCCGGCCGGATCGCCGGGCTGCCGCAGCGGCGCGAACAGCCCGAGGTCGATACCGAGCCGCTCGGCGACGTCGTACGACCACGTCCGCGTCCGGGGATCGACGAGCTGGGTCGTGGAGGCGTTGGTCAGCTCGGTGCCCTGCTCGCCTGTCAGCCAGTACGACACCAGGTCCGGGATCAGCAACAGCCGCTCGGCATAGGCGAGTTGAGCGGTGGAGCGGGCGGCCGCGAGCTGGTACAGGGTGTTGAACGGCGCGTACTGGATGCCCGTCGCCGCGTACAGCTCCCCGGCCGGCACGGTCGCCCACACCTTCTCCGCGACCCCTGCCGTGCGGGCGTCGCGATAGTGCACCGGGTTGCCCAGCAGGGCCCCGTCGGCGTCCAGCAGGCCGTAGTCCACGGCCCAGCTGTCGATACCGACGGAGTCCACCCGGCCCGCCGCCCGGAGCCCGTCCAGGACCCCGCCGTACAGCGCGAGCATGTCCCAGCGCAGCCCCTCCGCGAGGCGCACCGGCCGGTTGGCGAACCGGTGTGCCTCGCTCAGCTCCAGCGAGTCCGGGCTGACCCGGCCGACCATCACCCGCCCGCTGGAGGCGCCCAGGTCGACCGCGGCGTACGACCTCACACCGGCGCTCATCGCAGGAACGCGGCCGCCACACCCGCGTCGACCGGGATGTGCAGCCCGGTGGTGTGGGTCAGGTCGCCGCCGGTGAGCGCGAACACGGCGTTCGCCACGTGCTCGGGCAGCACCTCGCGCTTCAGGAGGGTCCGCTGGGCGTAGAACTCGCCCAGCTTCTCCTCCGGCACTCCGTACACCGCGGCCCGCCGGGCGCCCCAGCCGCCCGCGAAGATCCCGGAACCGCGCACCACGCCGTCCGGGTTGACCCCGTTGACCCGGATGCCGTGCTCGCCCAACTCGGCTGCCAGCAGCCGCACCTGGTGGGCCTGGTCGGCCTTGGCCGCGGAGTAGGCGATGTTGTTCGGCCCGGCGAAGACCGCGTTCTTGGAGGCGATGTAGACGATGTCACCGCCCAGCCCCTGCGCGATCATCACCCGCGCCGCCTCCCGCGAGACGAGGAAGGAACCGCGGGCCATGATGTCGTGCTGGAGGTCCCAGTCGCGTGCCGAGGTCTCCAGCAGCGGTTTGGAGATGGAGATCCCGGCGTTGTTGACGACCAGGTCGACTCCGCCGAAGGCGAGCACCGCCGCCTTGAAGGCGTCCGCGATCTGTTCCTCGGACGTGACGTCGACGGTGACGGCGACCGCCCTGTCCGGGCCGCCCAGTTCCTCGGCCACGGCCCGGGCGCTCTCGCCGTTCAGATCGGCGACGACGACACACGCGCCCTCGGTCGCCAGCCGGTGCGCGATGGCCTTCCCGATCCCGCTGCCCGCACCGGTCACCAGCGCCACCCGGGTCGCCAGCGGCTTCGGCTTCGGCATCCGCCGGAGCTTGGCCTCCTCCAGCGCCCAGTACTCGATGCGGAACTTCTCCGACTCCTCGATCGGCGCATACGACGACACCGCCTCCGCGCCGCGCATCACATGGATGGCGTTGACGTAGAACTCGCCGGCCACGCGAGCGGTCTGCTTGTCCTTGCCGAAGCTGAACATGCCCACGCCGGGGACGAGCACGATGGCCGGGTCGGCGCCGCGCATGGCGGGGGAGTCGGGCAGGGCGTGCCGCTGGTAGTAGGCGGCGTACTCCTCCCGGTACTCGGCATGAAGTTCCTTCAGCCGGGCCACGGCCTCCTCCAGCGGCGCGGTGGGCGGCAGGTCCAGTACCAGCGGCCGTACCTTCGTGCGCAGGAAGTGGTCGGGGCAGGAGGTGCCCAAAGCGGCCAGCCGGGGATGCCCGGCCCGGGCGAGGAAGTCCAGTACGGCGTCACCGTCGTCGAAGTGCCCGACCTGCGCCCTGTCCTGGGAGGCGAGCGCCCGGACGTACGGCGCGAGCGCGGCGGCTCGCTCCCGGCGCTCGGCCTCGGGGAGGGCCGCGTACCCCTCGATCACGGGCCCGAAGGGCTCGGCCCTGCCGCGCTCCGCCAGGAACGCCTCCGCGGTGCGGATGATGTGCAGCGAGTTGCGCTCGCACTCCTCGGCGGTGTCTCCCCACGCGGTGATCCCGTGGCCGCCCAGCACCACGCCGATGGCCTGCGGGTTGGCCTCCTTGATCGCCGCGATGTCCAGCCCCAGCTGGAACCCCGGCCGCCGCCACGGCACCCATGCCACCGAGTCGCCGAAGCACTCGGCGGTCAGCTTCTCCCCGTCGGCCGCGCAGGCGAGCGCGATCCCGGAGTCCGGGTGCAGATGATCGACGTGGGCGGCGTCGACCAGCCCGTGCATCGCGGTGTCGATGGAGGGTGCGGCCCCTCCCTTGCCGTGCAGGCAGTAGTCGAACGCGGCGACCATCTCGTCCTCGCGCTCGACCCCCGGGTACACGTCCACGAGCGCCCGCAGCCGGTCCAGCCGCAACACGGCGAGCCCTGCTTCGGTGAGCGTCCCGAGATCCCCGCCCGATCCCTTGACCCACATCAGCTCGACGTCTCCGCCCGTGACGGGGTCGGTGCCGGTGCCCTTGGCGGACGCGTTGCCGCCGGCGTAGTTGGTGTTACGGGGATCGGCGCCGAGTCGATGGGATCGCGCGAGCAGGGCGGCGGCTTCGGGACGGGTGGTGGACATGGACATTCCTTACTTCTCGAAAGAGGGTGAGCGGATTCCCTGAGGGGCGCGGGGAACTGCGCGACAGGCAACGACGGCCCCTGAGCCCGCGACGAAACAGAACAGGGCAGACGCTTACGCCCCCCAACCGGCCTGCTCCCCGCCAACGCGTTCGGCGACGATCTTCTCGGCCCACCCCGACCGGCGGTACGCGGCAAGGGGGTCGACATCCAGCCCCATCTCCTCACGCACGTCACGAAGCAACGGCCGCACATCCGTGTTGTACGCGTCCATCAGCACGGCGTTGGCGCCCAGCACGTCCCCGGACCGCTGAGCCTCGGCAAGAGCCTCCCGGTCGACGAGCAGCGCCTTCGCCGTGGCCTCCTGCACGTTCATCACGGACCGGATGATCGCCGGGATCTTCGCCTCGATGTTGTGGCACTGATCGAGCATGAACGCGACGTCCGGCCCGAGGCCACCGCCCCGCACGACCTCGTACATGATCCGGAACAGCTGGAAGGGATCGGCCGCGCCGACCATCAGGTCGTCGTCGGCGTAGAACCGGGAGTTGAAGTCGAAGCCCCCCAGCTTCCCCTCCCGCAGCAGAGTGGCCACGATGAACTCGATGTTGGTCCCCGGCGCATGATGCCCGGTGTCGACCACGACCTGCGCCTTCGGACCCAGCTTCAGGCAATGCGCGTAGGCGGTCCCCCAGTCCGGCACATCGGTGGTGTAGAAGGCCGGCTCGAAGAACTTGTACTCCAGCAGCATCCGCTGCCCGTCCCCGAGCCGCTCGTACACCGCGGCCAGCCCTTCCGCCAACCGGTCCTGCCGCGCCCGCACATCATCCTGCCCGGGATAGTTCGTACCGTCCGCGAACCACAGCTTCAGATCGGCGGAGCCCGTCGCGTCCATGATGTCGACGCACTCCAGCAGATGATCGACGGCCTTGCGCCGCACCGCCGGGTCCGGATGGCAGATGCTGCCCAGCTTGTAGTCGTCGTCCTGGAAGGTGTTGGAGTTGATCGCCCCGAGCCTGACCCCCCGCTCCTCGGCGAACCCGGCCAGCGCGGCATAGTCCTCGACCCTGTCCCAGGGGATGTGCAGGGCCACGGTCGGCGCGACACCGGTGAACGCGTGCACCTGGGCCGCGTCCTGGACCTTCTCCCACGGTGTGCGGGGAACGCCCGCTTGCGCGAACACCTTGAAGCGCGTCCCCGAGTTCCCGTACGCCCACGACGGCGTCTCGACGGCCTGGGTCTTCAGCGCGGCCTTCACCGCGGCGAGGTCGGTCACTTCGGGCTCCTGTGGCATCGGCCGGAAAGGCTTTGTATGAAACGATTCAACACGGGAAGCTATGAGCCCTCCGAAGGCGTGTCAAGCCCTGTGTCCAGGCGCATTCTCCGTGACCTCCGGGTGACCTTCGGCTATTGAAATTTTTTCGAGCGACAGCCATTGACGTGACATGTCTGCCATGCCTAACGTCCCCGCCATCCAGTTGAAACCTTTCACGACGCTGCGACGGCTCTCCGACTTCGCCGCGCCGGCGTCGTCGAGGAGCCACCCATGACCCATCCGTCCGACACGGGACCGGCCCCGGTGCTGGCGCTGAGGGACGTCGCCAAGTCCTTCGGTGCCGTTCGCGCCCTGCGGGGCGTCTCCCTCGAGCTGTTCGCCGGTGAGGTCCACGCCCTCGCCGGGGAGAACGGCGCGGGCAAGTCGACCCTGATCAAGACGCTTGCCGGGGTGCACCGTCCGGATGCCGGCCAGGTGCTGCTCGACGGTGAGCCCGTCCAGTTCCACGGGCCCGGAGACGCCCGCGACGCCGGGATCGCCGTGATCTACCAGGAGCCCATGCTCTTCCCCGACCTGTCGATCGCCGAGAACATCTTCATGGGCCGCCGGCCGAGGCGGGCACTCGGCCGTATCGACCACAAGGCCACCCGCGAGGCCACCGCCGCCCTGATGAAGCGCCTCGGCGTCGGCCTCGACCCCGACCGCCCCGCGCGCGGTCTGTCCATCGCCGACCAGCAGATCGTCGAGATCGCCAAGGCGCTGTCCTTCGACGCCCGGGTCCTGATCATGGACGAGCCCACCGCGGCCCTCACCGGCAGCGAGGTCGCCCGCCTCTTCGGCGTCGTGCGCACCCTGCGCGAACAGGGCGCGGCGGTGCTGTTCATCTCCCACCGGCTGGAGGAGATCTTCGAGATCTGCCAGAAGGTGACCACCCTGCGCGACGGCGCCTGGATCGCGAGTGAGCCGCTGGCCGGCATGACCGAGGACGACCTGGTCCGCCGGATGGTCGGCCGCGACCTCGACGAGCTCTACCCCAAGCAGCAGGTGGCGCCGGGCGAGGTGGCCCTGAGCGTCCGCCGGCTGACCCGCGAGGGCGTGTTCACGGATGTCTCCTTCGAGGTGCGGCGCGGCGAGATCGTCGGTCTCGCGGGGCTGGTGGGCGCCGGCCGTACCGAGGTGGCCCGCGCGGTGTTCGGCGTCGACCGCTGGGACGCCGGGGAGGTCGAGGTCGGCGGCCGGAAGCTGACCAAGGGCGCGCCGTCCACCGCGATGGCCGCCGGGCTCGCCCTCGTCCCGGAGGACCGGCGCGCCCAGGGCCTGGTGATGGACATGTCCATCGAGCGGAACATCGGCCTGACCGGGCTGCGGACGACCGTGCGGGCAGGGCTCGTGGACCGGGGTGCCGAGCGCAGCCGGTCGCTGGACTGGGCGGTGAAGCTCCAGGTGAAGTACGCCCGGATCGCCGACGCCGTCTCCACGCTCTCCGGCGGCAACCAGCAGAAGGTGGTCCTCGCCAAGTGGCTGGCCACCGCCCCCAAGGTGCTGATAGTCGACGAGCCCACCCGCGGCATCGACGTCGGCACCAAGGCGGAGGTGCACCGGCTGCTGTCCCAGCTCGCCGCCGAGGGGGTGGCGGTGCTGATGATCTCCTCGGACCTGCCGGAGATCCTCGGCATGGCCGACCGGGTGCTGGTGATGCACGAGGGCCGGCTCACCGCCGAGATCCCCCGTTCCGACGCCACCGAGGAAACCGTGATGGCCGCAGCCACCGGGAGGGGCGCGTGAGCGACGCACGCATCGAAACGGCCTGCGCGCAGCGCAGCCGCCCGTGGGCGGTGGCGCGGGACGCAGGAACGGGGACGACGACCATGGCCGCAGCCATCAGGAGGGCCGTCGCATGACGCTGACCAGCCCCAACCCCACCCCCGTCGCCGAGGCGCCCCGCTCCGGCGGCACCCGTCTGGTCGACCGCGTCTTCAGGATGCGTGAACTCGCCATCCTGGCCGTCTTCCTGGTGATGATCGTGGTCACGCAGGCGGGCAACAGCCAGTTCCTGTCCGAGCAGGGCATCAAGGACCTGCTGCTGAACGCGACCATCCTGGTCCTGGTCGCCACCGGCCAGTCGCTGGTGGTCATCACCCGCAACGTCGACCTGTCCGTCGGCTCCACCCTCGGCATCAGCGCCTTCGCCGCCGGCACCTGTCTGCACGGCGGCGGCGACCCGGTCGTCGCGATCGTCCTCGCGGTGCTGCTCGGCATCGGCTTCGGCCTGGTCAACGGCTTGCTGGTCAGCCTCGGCCAGGTGCCCGCGCTGGTGGTCACCCTGGGCACGCTCTACATCATCCGCGGCATCGACTCCATCTGGGTCGGCTCCCGCCAGATCACCGCGGCCGACCTCCCCCCGGGCTTCGTCGACTTCGGCTCCGGCGGACTGTCCGCCGTGCCGTACCTGGCGCTCATCGCCCTCGCCGTGCTGGTCGCCACCGCGTACTACCTCAAGCACTTCGGCAGCGGCCGTGAGCTGTACGCCCTCGGCTCCAACCCGGAGGCCGCCCGTCTCGCCGGCATCCCGGTCCGCAGGCGCATCCTGCTCGCCTACACCTTCTGCGGCGCCCTCACGGGCCTCGCCGGGGCCATGTACCTGGCCCGGTTCGGCAACGTCGACTCCGGCACCGGCAACGGTTACGAACTCACCGTCGTCAGCGCGGTCGTCGTCGGCGGTGTCGTCTTCACCGGCGGCTCGGGCAGCGTGTACGGCGCCGCGCTCGGCGCCCTGCTGCTGACCTCCGTCAACAGCGTGCTGCCCGCACTCGGCGTCAGCTCCGTGTGGGTCCTCGCCATCAACGGCGTGCTGCTCCTGCTCGCCATCGCCGTCGACCGGATCGTCGGGCTGCGGGTGGCGGCCGCCCTGAAGAAGAACCCGGCCTCCGCGAAGTCCGCCGTACAGAAGGGGGAGGCTCGTGCCTGAGTCCCTGACCCGTGCCGTCCGCTGGGACACGGTCGTCGGCGCCCTGCTGATCGTCCTGCTCCTGCTGTCCTTCTGCTTCGTCGACGGCTTCGGCAACGCCCTCAACCTGTCGTTCCTGATCGGCAACACCCTGCCCATCGCACTGATCGCGCTGCCGATGACGTTGCTGGTCGTCTCCGGCGAGATCGACCTGTCGGTGGCCTCCACGGCCGGTCTGTCCGGCGCGGTCATGGGCAGGCTGTGGAACGAGGGCATGGCCATCGAGACGATCATCCCGCTGTGCCTGCTGCTCGGGGTGGTGTGCGGGCTGGTCAACGGCCTGCTGGTGACCCGGCTCGGACTGCCGTCGCTCGCCGTCACCATCGGCACCCTCGCCGCCTACCGGGGCATCGCCCAGATCGTCCTCGGCTCCGACGCGGTCACCGACTTCCCCACCCAGTACCTCGACTTCGCGGCCGGACGGATCGGGAACTCCTTCCTCCCGCAGGCCTTCCCGCCCTTCCTGGTGCTGCTCGCCGTCGCCGTCGTCGTCCTGCACGCCACCCCCTTCGGACGCTCGCTGTTCGCGATCGGCGCCAGTGAGGAGGCCGCGCGGTTCGCCGGGATCCGGGTCAAGCGGGCCAAGCTGCTGCTGTTCGCAGTCACCGGCTTCATGGCCTCCCTCACCGGCGTCTTCTGGGCCCTGCACTACGCCAGCGCCCGCTACGACAACGCCACCGGCCTCGAACTGTCCGTCGTCGCGGCCGTGTTGCTCGGCGGCATCGACTTCGACGGCGGCAAGGGCACGCTCGGCGGTGCCATCGCCGGTGTGTTCCTGCTGGGGGCGCTGCAGAACGTGATGAGCCTGCTGAACGTCTCCGCGCAGTCCCAGATCGTGGTCACCGGCGTGCTGCTCGTCGTCTCCGTGCTCGGCCCCCGGGTCGCACGGCAGGTCTCCGTCGCCAGGGCCGGCCGCAGAGCCGCCTCGGCGCCGGTGCCCGAGGCTCCCCCCACGCCTGTGGCATGACCCGTTCCTCCGCCCACCCCCGTAAAGGAAACCTCGCCATGCGCAAGTCGTCGATCCGCCGTGCCTGCGCGGCCCTCGCCGCCGCCACCTCCCTCGCACTCGCCCTGACCGCCTGCGGCGGCACCACCAAGAACGACGTGAAGAGCGACGGCGGCTCGGGCGCGGCGGCCGGCAAGGCCGACCCGAACGCGGCCACCAAGAAGGGCCTGACCGTCGGCTTCCTGCCCAAGCAGGTCAACAACCCCTATTTCACCTCCGCCGACAAAGGCGGCGAGCAGGCCCTCGCCGGCCTCGGCTCGAAGTACAAGGAGGTCGGCCCGTCCAGCGCCACCGACACCTCCGGCCAGGTCTCCTACGTCAACACGCTCACCCAGCAGCAGGTCGACGCGATGGCCGTCTCCGCGCAGGACCCCGGCGCCCTGTGCACCGCGCTGAAGCAAGCCATGAAGAACGGCATCAAGGTCGTCACCTACGACTCCGACACCACCGCCGACTGCCGCAACGCCTTCGTCTCGCAGGCAAGCGCCGAGGACCTGGGCCGTACCGAGGTGCAGCTGCTCGCGCAGCAGATCGGCTACAAGGGCCAGATCGCGATCCTGTCGGCCGCGCAGACCGCGACCAACCAGAACACCTGGATCGACTACATGAAGAAGGAGCTGGCGGACCCGAAGTACAAGAACGTCAAGCTGGTCAAGGTCGCCTACGGCAACGACGACGCCCAGCAGTCCTTCCAGCAGACCCAGGGCCTGCTCCAGCAGTACCCGGACCTGAAGGGGATCATTTCCCCGACCACCGTCGGCATCAAGGCGGCCGCCCAGTACCTGTCCGGCTCCAAGTACAAGGGCAAGGTCAGGCTGACCGGCCTCGGCACCCCGAACGACATGCGCAAGTACGTCAAGAACGGCACCGTCGACGCCTTCGAGCTGTGGGACCCGGCGAAGCTCGGCGACCTGGCCGCGCGGACCGCGGTGGCGCTGGCGTCGGGACAGGTCACCGGCAAGGAGGGCGAGACGTTCAAGGCCGGCGGCACGACATACACCATCGGCAAGGACGGCGTGATCAACCTCGGCAAGCCGACCGTGTTCAACGCCAAGAACATCGACGACTTCGACTTCTGACCCGGGGGCGGTACTTCATGCAGCGCGTCTGTTTCCTGCTCAAGGTCCGCGAGGACCGGATCACCGAGTACCGCGAACGCCACGCCGCCGTGTGGCCGGAGATGCGCGAAGCGCTCTCCGCCACCGGCTGGCACAACTACTCCCTCTTCCTGCGCGACGACGGCCTGCTCGTCGGCTACCTGGAGACCGACGACTTCGGTGCCGCCCTGGCCGGCATGGAAGCCACCGAGGTCAACGCCCGCTGGCAGGCCGAGATGGCCCCCTTCTTCGAGTCCCTCGACGGATCCCGCCCCGACGAGGCCATGAAGCCGCTCACCGAGGTCTTCCACCTCGCCTGACACCCCCTTCCCCGGAGCCGCTCATGAAATGCCGCACCGTGCTCGCCTCGGCCGTACTGGCCGCCGTGGCGACGCCGGGCATCGCACGGGCCGCCGGCCCCGGTCCCTCGGTCAGAAGGAGGAGCACGACCCTGCTCGACTCCCGGGCCGTCTACTTCGTCTCCTACGACGGCCTGGTCAACAACAACTCGTTCCAGAAGAACGGGCTGCTGACGTACAAGGGCCACCAGTACGCCGCCTGGTACACCGCCACCGGCAACGCGGTCGTCGCCCGCCGGGCCGCCGGCGGCGGCACCTGGTCGGCGGTCACCCTCGCGCACGTCCTCAAGGCGAGCGACTCGCACAACGTCATCTCCATGGGCGTCTCCCGGCTGGACGGCCGCCTGCACCTCGACATGGACTCCCACAGCGACGGCTTCTTCTACGTGAAGTCCGTCGCCGGCCTCCTCGACGACCCGGCGTCCACACCGTGGAGCCCGTCCGTCTTCGGCCCCGTCCAGACCTCCCTCGACGGCCTCGCGCTCACCTCGCAGTTCACCTACCCGCAGTTCGTCTCCACCCCGGAGGGCAGGCTCCAGCTCAGCTACCGGGCCGGCATCTCCGGCGACGGCCGCAACGCCCTGGCGGAGTACGACGGTTCGTCCTGGACGGCACTGGGGGAGTGGTCGGGCTCCACCGGCACCTACACCAGCTCGCACGGCTCCAGCACGGCCCGCAACATGTACCTGCACGGCATCGACTACGACGCCGGCGGCCGGCTGCACTCCTTCTTCACCTGGCGCGAGCAGAACGCCGCCGTGATGTGCGGCAGCGGCGGCATCACCAACCACGACACGGGCTACGTGTACTCCACCGACCGCGGCCGCACCTGGCGCAACGACGCGGGCACCCCCGTCGCCACCACGGGCACCCCGGACACCGTCTCCGTCACCGACCCGGGACTGGTCGTCGACCCCCTCGGCCCCGACCACTGCCTGATGAACCAGGAGAGCCAGTGGGCCGACTCCACCGGTCTGCCGCACGCGATCATCAGCTATGTCCCCGGCCGCTTCGGCCAGTGCACCACCGACTACGTCGCCGACCGCACCGCGAACGGCCGCGCGTTCCACCTCCGCAAGAACTCCTCCGGCGACTGGACCAAGACCGAGATCCCGGTCCCCCTGGAGTCCAGCCAGCGCACCAAGCTGGTCCTGGACAAGTACGACAACGCCTACGCGGTCTTCCCGTACGGCCGTATCGCCGGCGCCTCCAGATCCTCCGGCTACACCGACTGGACCCTGCTCTTCGACGGCGGCGGCCTGGGCGCCTTCGGCGAGGTCGTGATCGACGAGATGCGCGCGAAGTCCGACGACGTGCTGTCGTTCATGTACCAGGAGAGGTCCACCGGTACGACGCCCTCGGCGCTGCGCGTCGTGGAGTTCTCCCTGCCTGCCTGAGCCGACCGTCACAGGGGGCGGTGACGGTAATGTGAGGATCCGCCCGCCGCCCCTCGTCATCCCTGGAGGTCTGAAATCCGATGGCCCAGTCGGTGGGTATCAAGGACGTCGCCCGCGCCGCCGGAGTGTCGGTGGGCACGGTGTCGAACGTCATCAACCGCCCGGACACGGTCGCCAGTGAGACGCGGGCGCGGGTGCAGTCCGCGATCGACCGGCTCGGCTATGTCCGCAGCGAGTCCGCGCGGCAGCTGCGCGCGGGCCGCAGCCGGATCATGGGGCTGCTCGTGCTCGACATGGGCAACCCGTTCTTCGTGGACGTGGCCCGTGGCGCCGAGCGGGCGGCCCGTGAGGCGGGGCTCGGTGTGATGGTGTGCAACAGCGCCCAGAACGCCGCCGAAGAGGCCGACTACCTGGCGCTCTTCGCCGAGCAGCGGGTGCGGGGCGTGCTGCTGACCCCCGCCGACGCCACCGGCCGCAACATCGAGGCCTTCCGCCGGCACGGCATCCCGTTCGTGCTGGTCGACCGGGTCGCCGAGGGCACCAGCGAGTGCTCGGTGTCCGTGGACGACGTGGCCGGCGGTGCGCTGGCGGTCCGCCACCTGGTGGACGCCGGACACCGCTCCATCGCCTATGTCAGCGGACCGCCCGGCCTCAACCAGGTCCGCGACCGCCGTACCGGCGCCCTGAACGCCCTGGCCGAGGCGGGGCTCGGCCCCGAGGCGCTGCGCGAGCTGCCCACCGAACGCCTCGACGTGGCCGCGGGCCGCGACGCCGGTGCCCGCCTGCTGGGCCTCGCGGACCGCCCCACCGCCGTGTTCTGCGCCAACGATCTGCTCGCCCTCGGCGTGCTGCAGGCCATGTACGCGGCCGGTGTCACCGTCCCCGACGACCTGGCGATCGTCGGCTACGACGACATCGAGTTCGCGGCGGCCGCCGCCGTACCGCTGACCTCCGTACGGCAGCCCGCCGTCACGATGGGCTCCCTCGCCGCCGAGCTGCTGCTGGAGGAGACCGAGCAGGGGGAGGGCGAGCGGACCCACGAGCACCGCAGGGTGGTGCTCCAGCCGGAGCTGGTGGTGCGCCGCTCCAGCCTCGCCGCACGCTGAGCACCGCGGGCCGGGCGCTGACCGGAAATTCAGTAACAATCCATGATCCCTGGGCTCTGCGCGGGTCCGGTCATGTGCTGAACTGGGACCCGTCCGTACCGTCCGTCCCGGGAGACCCGTTGAGCCTCAGCTACCGCCAGCCCGGTGTCATCCTCACCGACCGCCGTTTCACCGTGCCCCTCGACCACGCCGCCCCGGACGGGGAGACGATCGAGCTGTACGCCCGTGAGGTCGTCGCGAGCGACAGGGCCGGGCAGGAGCTGCCGTGGCTGCTGTATCTCCAGGGTGGTCCCGGCTTCGGGGCGAATCGTTTCGTCGGACGTCAGTCCTGGCTCGACCGGGCGCTGAAGGACTACCGCGTGCTGCTGCTCGACCAGCGCGGCACCGGCGGCTCCACCCCGGCCTCCCGGCAGACGCCCCCGCTGCGCGGCGGCCCCGCCGAGCAGGCCGACTACCTCACCCGTTTCCGCGCCGACTCCATCGTCCGGGACTGCGAGGCCATCCGCCCGCAGGTCACCGGCGGCGCCCCCTGGACCGTGCTCGGCCAGAGCTTCGGCGGCTTCTGCACGGTGTCGTACCTCTCCCTCGCCCCCGAGGGCCTGGACACCGCCGTCATCACCGGAGGCCTGCCCTCCCTGCACGCCCACGCCGACGCCGTCTACCGCGCGGCCTACCCGCGCATCGAACGCAAGGTCACCGCGCACTACGCCCGCTACCCCCAGGACGTCGAGCGGGCCCGCCGTATCGCCGACCACCTGCTGACCCACGAAGTGACCCTCCCGAACGGCTACCGCTTCACCGTCGAGGCCTTCCAGTCCCTCGGGCTGATGCTCGGCACCAGCGAGGGCAGCCACCGGCTGCACCACCTCCTGGAGGACGCCTTCGTGCGCACACCGGTCGGCCTGGAACTGTCCGACGCCTTCCAGGAACAGGCCCAGTCCCTGCTGTCGTACGCCGCCCACCCCCTCTACGCGCTCGTCCACGAGTCGATCTACGGCCAGGACGCCCGGCCCACGGCCTGGTCCGCCGAGCGTGTCCGCGCCGAGTTCCCGCAGTTCGACGCGGCCAAGGCCCTCGCCGGCGACACCCCGGTGCTGTTCACCGGCGAGACGGTCCACCCCTGGATGTTCGAGGCGGACCCGGCCCTGCGCCCGCTGCGCGAGACGGCCGACCTGCTCGCCGCCCGCACCGACTGGCAGCCCCTGTACGACCCCGCCCGCCTCGCCGCCAACGAGGTCCCGGTCGTGGCGGCCGTCTACCACGACGACATGTACGTCGACACCGCACACTCGCTGGAGACCGCCCGCGCGATCCGCGGCCTGCGCACCTGGGTCACCGACGAGTTCGAACACGACGGCCTGCGCACGGGCGCACCGCGGGTACTGGACCGCCTGCTGGCGATGGCAAGAGACGAGGTGTGAGGAGCGCCCCGAAGGGGCGCGGGGCTGTGCCGAGCTGCGGCAACCGCCGCGTGGGCGCGACAAGCCACGACGGGCCCGGCCGGCCGACGCCCCATGGGGGCACCCACCCATCGCGGCCCCCGGCGGAGCGTACTGTGCGGCCCATGACCGAGCCCCGGAGCACTCGACTCCAGCCGATGCCCGACGACTGGCAGCGCGCCCTGGCCGTGGTGGCGCACCCGACGACCTCGAATACGGCTGCGCCGGGGCCGTCGCGGCCTGGACCGACGGCGGCCGCGAGGTCGGCTATGTGCCGGCGACCCGCGGCGAGGCCGGCATCGACACCCTCGACCCCGCCACGTGCGGCCCGCTGCGCGAGCGCGAGCAGCGGGCCGGTGCCGCCGTCGTCGGCGTCACCACCGTGGAGTTCCTCGACCACCGGGACGGTGTGATCGAGTACGGCCCCGCGCTGCGCCGGGACATCGCCGCCGCGATCCGCCGGCACCGGCCCGAACTCGTCCTCAGCCTCAACCACCGCGACACCTGGGGCGAGGCCGCCTGGAACACCCCGGACCACGTCGCCGTGGGCCGGGCCACCCTGGACGCCGTCGCGGACGCCGGCAACCGGTGGATCTTCCCGGAACTCACCGAGCAGGGCCTCGAACCCTGGGACGGTGTCCGCTGGGTGGCGGTCGCCGGCTCCAGCCGGCCCACCCACGCGGTCGACGCGGGGCCCGGCCTGGAGCGGGCGGTGCGCTCGCTGGTCGAACACCGCACCTACGTCGAGGCGTTGACCGACGAGGACCCGGAAACGTATGCCCGCACCTTCCTGACCACCAGCGCCAGGACCACCGGTGAACGCTGCGGCGGCACACCGGCGGTGGCCTTCGAGGTGTTCGGACGATGAGTTCTACCTGCGAGGCCTGCACACCTCGGTGCTGGGGGACCGCTCGCCCTGCGGCGTGTACGTGATGCTCTTGGCGTCCGTGTTGAAGCGCAGCTGCACGGTGCCGTCGTCGTAGGCCCCGCCGGGCGACAGGATCCGCTGGACGACATGGCCGGTGCCGGCCACGACGATCGCGCGTTGCCGGTAGAGCAGCACGAACGTGGTGTCGACGCGCGTGAGACAGATCGGGAGTCCGGCGCTGGACGCCGGTATGGGTTCGCCGACCTTGAAGGACGGTGACGGCGACGGACTCGCGGCGGCCGTGGACGGGGCGGCGCCGAACAGGAGCTGGACGGTGAGCGCGGCGCCGCTCAGCGCGGCGGCAAGGGCAAAGTGGGGCCTGGCGGTCATGAGCGACTCCTTTGCCGGAACGTCTGAGTACCGGAAGGTCTCCATCCACGACTGAAGGCCCTCCGGTACGGGCAGGCGATCTCACGTGGGCCGAACGGGTGAATACGGGCTCGTCCGGTGGTCCTGACCCGTGCACCGGTGGCGGTGGCGCGGCAGGGGAGCGATCATGCGCCACGCGGTCCGCGGTGGCGTCGGGACCCGGCTGCCCGCGTCAGTCACCCGCCCGGTGCACCGGACAACCGGCGGTTGATCGAGCGATCCGCTGGGGGTACCGGGACACGGCGTCGTGCGCCTGCGGGCCCGTCGTGGCCGCTCGCGCCTCCGCGGCGGCGGCCGCGCGGCCGTCATCGCCGCGCGCCCCTTCGGGGTGCTTGCACCGCTCCAAGCCCAGTCGCAGCCCCTCCGGCATCACCGTCAGCCGTTCGGTCACGGTCAGCCGGTAGGCCGGGTCGGGCAGCAGGTCGTAGCGGCGCAGCAGGAGGCCGAGGACCAGGGTGGCCTCGTGCAGGGCGAACTGGCGGCCGATGCAGGCCCGCGCCCCGGTGCCGAACGGTTTGAAGGTGTGCGGGGGACGAGACCGTACGGCCGCCGCCTCGAAGCGGTCCGGGTCGAAGCGCTCGGCGTCCTCGCCCCAGACCTCCGGGTCGCGGTGCAGCATCGGGGTCAGCACCAGTGCCCACGCGCCCCGGAGCATCGGGTGGTCGTCGGCGAGCACGGTGTCCTGCCGGGCCTCCCGGGCGAAGGCCGGGGCGGTCGGCCACAGCCGCAGGGACTCGTCCAGCACCCGGCGGACATAGCGCAGCTTGGCCACCTGGTCGTAGCCGGGCCGTGCGTCCTCGCCCCAGACGCGGTCCACCTCGGCGCGGGCCCGGGCGGCGATCTCCGGGTGCCGGGCGAGGTAGTACAGGGCGAAGGAGAGCGCGCCGGAGGTGGTCTCGTGGCCCGCGACCAGGAATGTGATCACCTGCCTGCGGACGTTCTCCGCCGACAGCCTCTCGCCCGTTTCCGGATGCGCCGTCTCCAGCATCCGGTCCAGCAGGTCGCCGTCCCCGCGGCCCGACCGGCGCCGCTGCGCGACCAGGTCGTCGACCGTCCTGTTCAGGAGGGCCATGTCGGCCGCGTTGCGCCGGGCGGCGGTGCGCAGCAGCAGCGGGGCCAGCGGTCCGGGCACGCTGTTGAGGCGCTGGGCGTAGGTGAGCGTGCCGACCATCGCGGTGACGAAGGGATGCGGGCGGTCCCGCTCGAAGGAGCCGAAGTCGTGCCCGAACCCGGTGCGCGCGATCGTCTCCAGGGTCAGTTTGGTCATGTCCCCGGGCACGTCCACCGTCCGCCCGGCCGCCGCCTCACGGTCCCAGTGAGCGGTCAGGCGCTCCGCGACCGCCAGCATCATCCCGTGGTAGCCCTCCATGGCCTCCCGGCTGAAGCCGGGCGCCAGGACGTCGTGCGCCAGCTGCCAGTTGGGCTCGTGGTTGTAGGCGGTGAACAGGCCGTCCCCGGCGACCGGCCGCAGATTGGCCACGCCGAGACCGACGTGCTTGGCGAACCGGGACTCGTCGGCCAGGTCGGCGGCCGGCCGCGCGCCCCACACGAACACGAACTCCTTGCCGAAGGCCCGCCGCCGGAAGATCGGCCCCAGGTCGCGCGCGAAGCGCATGGAGTCCTGCACCGGCTTGCGCCGGTCGGCGCCGAGCACATCGCCGAGCAACGGCACCCGGTGCGGCGGATGCGGGATCCGGTGCAGCTCGGGCCAGCCCAGTTCGGCGCTCCGGAAACCCTTCGGCAGCCGTGTCTCCGTCGTCTGCGTCCCCTGCGTCGTCTCCGCCATGACGCCGATCTCCCTTGATCCAGCGGACCGTTGAACCTGCGAGGTGAAGCCGTGCGCGCGCCGTGTTGTACGTGGGTTCAATAACCGGTTTCAGTCTGGTCCGCTTGTTGAACCCGCGTCAAGTAAAGTGACGCCATGCCCGCGAACCAGGGGGAGCGCGCCCGGCGCAGACTCAGCACCCAGGAACGGCGTGAGCAGCTGCTGTCGGTCGGCGCGAAGCTGTTCTCGGAGAGCCCCTACGACGACGTGTGGATCGAGCAGGTCGCCGAGATCGCGGGGGTCTCCCGCGGGCTGCTGTACCACTACTTCCCGACCAAGCGGGACTTCTTCGCGGCGGTCGTCGAGCGCGAGAGCGAGCGGATGCTGCGCATGACGGCGGCCGTGCCCGGCCTGCCGGTGCGCGAGCAGCTCACCGCCGGGCTCGACACCTACCTCGGTTACGTCCAGGCCCACGCCCACGGCTTCCGCGCCTTCCACCGCGCCGACGCGGCCGGCGACCAGGCCGTCCGCCGGGTCTACCAGCGGGCCCTGGCCGCCCAGGAGCAGCAGATCCTCGCCGCGCTCGCCGCCGACCCCGAGTTCGGCCCCGTCTTCGAGAGCGCCCCGCACGTCCGCCTGGCCGTACGCGGCTGGCTCGCCTTCACCACCGCCGTCTGTCTGGAGTGGCTGCGCGACGGCGAGTTGACCCGGGAGCAGGTGCGCGACCTGTGCGCGCGGGCGCTGCTGGGTGTCATCACCTGACCCTGGCCGATCCTTTCCGCCGGTGGGTGCGGTTGGCGCACGCCCGGATCTCCGATAGGTTAGGCAAGGCTTACCTAAGGAGGTCTCGGATGGGTGACACGCAGGACTGGACGGCCGCACCCGGCGCGGCGGAACGGGCTCGGTCGGTGCTGGCCGCCGCCTGGTCGTGCACGGTGACCGCGGACGGCGCCCGTGAGGAGTACGTCGGCGCGCACACCGTGACCGACGACGGCGCCGTGCGGCTGACGGCGCCCGACGACAGCGCCCTGCTGACCGCGGCCATCTGCGCCCCACGCCAGGAACCCTCCGCCGTGCTCGAGTTCGCCGACGTGGCCCCCGTACCGGTGCGCGGCCGGATCCGGGCCCGGCTCCACCTCGCCGGCTGGTTCGCCGCGGACCGCGGCGCCCTGCTGTTCCGGCCCACGCGCGTGGTGCTGCGGCGGTCCTCCGGGGCCGTGGTGGTCGACCTGGGCGAGTACGCCGCCGCCCGGCCCGACCCGCTCGCCGAGGCCGAGGCCCGGCTCCTGACCCACCTCGCCGACGCCCACCCGGACGCCGTCGAGCGGCTGACCCGCCTGGTGCGGCCGGAGAGCCTGCACGCCGCGACCCGGGTGCTGCCCCTCGCCGTCGACCGCCACGGACTGACCCTGCGCATCGAGCGCACCCACGCCCACGGCGACGTACGGCTGCCCTTCCACGCGCCCGCCGACGACGTCGGCCAGCTCACCGAGCGCATGCACGCCCTGCTGGCCCAGGCCACCGCCGCCGCCTGTCCCCGCGCGCTACAGCGGCAGCGCGCAGACGGCGACGGGTGAGGCGAACGGCTCGCCGGCCGACCGGAGTTCACCGCTGCCCGCGTCGACGTGGAAGACGGTGACCGTCCCCGAGCGCTGGTTCGCCGCGAACAGCAGCCCGCCGTCCGGCGAGAGAGCGATCTGCCGCGGGAAGTCCCCGCCCACCGGGGCCGTGCCGAGCAGCCGCAGCCGGGCACCGTCGGCCTCGATCGCATACCGCGCGAGGCTGTTGTCACCCCGGTTGGCCAGGAACGCGTACCCGCCGTTCGCCGTCACGACGAACTGCGCCGGGTAGTTGGTGCCGGCGCCGGAGCCCGTGGACTGCGGCTCGCCGATGGTCAGCCAGCCGGAGGCCGGGTCATAGCCGCAGACGGTGACCGTGTCGTCCACCTCGTTGGCCAGATAGGCGTACCGGCCGCCCGGGTGGAAGGTCAGATGGCGCGGTCCGGCGCCGGGCCGGGCGTGCGCCTGCGCCACCTCCGTCAGCGTGCCGTTCGCCTGGTCGAGGCGGTAGCTGTAGACGGTGTCGGTGCCGAGGTCGACCGCGAGTACATGGCCGCCGTCGGGGCTGGTGGTGAACTGGTGTGCGTGCGGGCCCTGTTGACCGGGCCCGGGAGGCGGGGTGGTGTGCGTGACGACGTCGGTGCGCTCGCCCAGGGCGCCCGAGGCGTCGATGGGATGCACGGCGACACTGCCCGACCCGTAGTCGGCGCTCAGCAGCCAGCGTCCGGAGGGATGCACCGACAGATGACAGGGGCCCGCGCCGCCCGCACCGCGGGTGCCGAGAACCCGCCGGTCGGCGAGGCGTACCGCCGTCACGCCGCCGTCCTGGCGCTCGTCCACCGCGTACAGCGTGCGGCCGTCCGGGTGCACGGCGAGGTACGACGGGTCGGGGACGCCGGTGAGCGTGCCGGAGCCGCTGATCCGGCCGGTCGCCGGGTCGTAGGAGGCCAGCCCGATGCCGGTGCCGCCGCCGTCGACCGAGGTGTAGGTGCCCACGTACAGCGGACGCGGACCGGAGGGCCCACGGGCCGGCACGGCGGGCCCGGGATCGTCCGCCGCGGCCGGGCCGCCGGCCGGCGGGGCCGCCGGGGACGGCACCGCCACCACGGCCGCCGTACCCGCCACGGCTCCGACGAACCGGCGCCGGCTCCAGCGTCCGTTCACCGGCACCGGCTCGTCGTCCGTGTCCACGCAGCACCTCAGGTGGTCGCTCGCCCCGGTCGTGACAGCCACCTTGGCCCCTGCCGACCGCGAAGGGCAAGCACGGCAACGGGTGTTGCGTGCCATGCAACGCTGCTTACCACTCGCCGTCCTCGACCGGCTTGCCCGGCGCGTCCTTCAGCGGGGTCACCTGACCGGCGGACGGCGCCTGCCACGGGTCCAGGTCGTCCCCGAGCCACTCGCCGACCGGCTTGACGGCGCCGAGAGTGTCCGTCGGGGCCAGATCCTGGGCATCGGCGTCGTAGTAGTCGTACCAGGGCAGGCCCGCCCGGGTGTACGTCGCCCGGTCGACCGGCGACGGCGGGGGCGCCTCGCCGGTGATGCGCCGCCACTCCGGCGGCGTGACCAGGTGCACGAACACGCGCCCGGCGGGCTCCTCGGACCAGTCCGTCGATGGCCGCTCGTCCAGGTACACCTCCTGGCGCATCGAGCCGCCGACGCCGAGGCCCATGGCGGCGCCCCGGGGCGCCCCGCCCGGGGCCGCGGGAGACGGCATCGCCCCGGGCGCGGACGCCATCATCGGCGCCCCGTACCCGCCCGTCGGCGCAGCCGCCAGGGCCCTGCGCCGCGCCTCCTCCCGCTCCCGCTCACGGCGCCGCCACTCGGACAGCAGCGGCTCCCGCAGCGGGAAGGACTGCAGCTGTACCCCGCCCCACACCTCCTCGCCGGTGACCTGCCCCTCCACCGTCGCGCCGAGACCGAGCGGCACGGCGACGAACTGGCGGACGGTGCCCTTGCCGGAGTTCACGCCGTCCAGCCAGGGCTGGCGGGGCAGTACGACGTAGTTCTGCGGGTCCCGGGCGAGCCGGTCGCTCCAGGGCCGGCCGGACACCGCGCACACCTTGCCGACCCCGACCTGGAGCGCCGCGGGCTCCGTCGTGCCGGAGAAGCTCAGCCACATCGCCTCGCGCAGATACACCGGCAGCATCACCCCACCGCGCGCCCGCCACTCGGCCGGGACGGTGTCCGGATGGTCCGAGACCCGCCGGACGGGGAACTCGCCCAGCCCGGGCGGCAGCGGATGCGTGCCCGTCTCCGGCAGCCGCAGTGTGCGGATGAACCGCACCGCCACCCCGCCGGGCAACCGCAGTGTGTTCCCTTCGATCCGCACCCCGGAACCGGCCATCCGGTCGCCCCCTCGCATCCGTGCCGGGCTCCCGGCACCCTTCGCGCCGCGCCCTGCCCGGCGCCCTCCTCACCAAGAACGCTCACCGAACCCCGCACGGTTCCGCCACAGCTCCTCCTGCACCCCGAGCCGTTCGCGCATCCGGGTCATCCGGGGCAGCTTCGCCCGCTGCCTCTGGGAGACCCGGTCCAGCTCCTCGAACAGGCGCCGGGTGCGGTGCTCGGTGTTCAGCTCGTCGATGATCCGCGTCGTCTCGGTCAGGACGGCGCCGAGCAGCTGCCAGTTCGCCCAGTCCTGGCCGATCTCCTCCCGGAGCAGCTCGGCCAGCCGGTCCCGGGTGCCGGCCGCCGTCTGCAGCTCGGCGGACAGCCGGGCCTCCGCCGACTCGGCGTTCTCGCTCAGATGCGTGGTGACCAGGACCGCGAAACTGACCACCGCGTCGGCCATCTCCGACAGCAGCTGTTCCACGGTCGCCCCGACCCGGGGCGGGAACAGTTCCTCGGTCCCGCGGACCTTGGCCAGGTCCGTGAAGGTACGGGCCAGCACCCGCAGCACCACCGTGCAGATCTCCAGCGTGTCCAGGCCGGTGCGCAGCACCACCCGGTGCAGCAGCCCCTCCTTGACCCGAGGATTGAGCCGCAGGCTGTCCTCGGCCTGCCTGAGGGACGCGTCCACCTGGGTGATGTGCTGGTCCAGCTGCCTTGCCTCGTGCAGCCGCTCGGCCGCCCGCTCCCAGGGGATCCGGCCCGCGGCCTCCTCGCCCATCCGCAGCATCAACTGCCGCATCCGGCGCGCCAGGTCATCGATCGAGCGGCCCGCCTCGTCCACCCACACCGGGGGCGGGAGCAGAAGATTGCAGGCCGTGCCGACGACCGCGCCGATCAGCGTCTCCACGATGCGCGCCCAGGCGGTGAACCCGACGGTGGTGACCCCGAGGACCAGCATGGCGCTGATCGCCACCTCGGCCACGTACTCGTCGACCCGGACCAGGTGCCCGACGGCCAGCGAGGCCACGATCAGCAGGGCGAGGCTCCACCAGGTCAGCCCCACCAGCACGCTGAAGGCGATCGCCACCAGCACGCCGGCGACCACCGAGTTCACCCGGCGGATGCCGTTGGTCAGGGTGGCGTAGAAGGTCACCTGGACGACCAGCAGCGCCGTCAGCGGCGCGGTCAGCGGGGCTGGCTCGGGGCTCAGCCGCAGGGCGATGACGTAGGCGATCGTCGCAGCCGTCGCCGACCGCAGCGTCTGGACGACCACCGGCTCCCGGCGGCGCTCCAGCAGACGCCGCAGTCCCGTGGACCACTTCGGTACGTCGTGCATCGCTTGGCCTGTTCCCGTTCCTCGGGCGGATCGAACGTCCGGGATTGCGGACCGTTCCTGTCCGCAAGGGTTCGTACAGTGATCCCGGCGGTTGAGAAGCCGCCACATTCGAGCGGCGGTCGGGAGGCCGTCGAACCGCCAGGGAAGGGGTCGGCATGGGGGAGAACAAGGGCGCGGGCGAGCCCGAGGGCGTCGAGCTGCTCCGGCAGGCGCACGCCTGTCTGCGCGAGGTGGTCGCCGGGGTGCCGGAGGAGGCCTGGGGCAGGCCGACGCCGTGCTCCGAGTGGACCGTTCGGCAGGTGCTCAACCACGCGCGGATCGACCAGCAGGCCTACGGCCTCGCGCTCACCGCCGGCCGGCCGGGCGAGGACCCGTTCCAGCCGGCCGACGCCCTGCACGGCGATCCGACGGCCGAGCTGGACAAGGTCCTGGACGCCGTGGCCGACGCCTATGCGGGGCTGCCCGCCGACGCCGGATCCGTGCCGACGCCGCTGGGCCCGCTGCCCCTGCCGCTGGCCGCCGGTGCGGGCGCGCTGGACGCCGCCGTGCACGCCTGGGACATCGCCGTCGCCACCGGTCAGAACCGGCCACTCACACCGGCGCTGGCGGCTGCCCTCCGGCCGACCGCCGACCAGCTGGTCCCACGGCTGCGCGAGTACGGCGTGTTCGCGCCCGCCCTCACATCCCACGGCCCCCAGAACGAGGCGGCGGCCCTGCTCGCCTTCCTCGGCCGGGACCCGGAGTGGGCGCGTCCGGAGTCCTGACGGGAGAGCCTCTCGCGTGGGTGCCTCGGTGTCGTGACGGGGTGGGCCGGCGGGTGGCCCGGGGCGGCGGCCGGTACATGGCCGGCCGTGCGGAAGGTCACCACGGTGGAACAGCCGGCCCGCCGGTACGCCTGCGACTTCGACGAGCCCTCCCGGCTCGCCGCGAGCATGGGCCACCGCGACCGGACGACGGTCGCGAACGTGCTGGAGTGGCGGCGAGGTGGGTGAGCGCGGGCCTGACCGTCGACCGGGGCACCTTCAACGCCACCGGCACGGACGGCGCCGTCCACCGCTTCGTCGCCCTCGCCCTCGCCCGCGGCCACGACCTGTTGATCCGCCTCCACCGGGTGGCGGCCGCCCGGCTGCGCACCCCGGCTTTCGCGAGACGGCACCGTCAGGCATACAGCTTGTCGACGAACGCGTGCAGATTGCCCGTCGTCCGGACGATCTGCTCCTCCGTCGTCAGGCTCTCCTCCAACCGCATGCCGGACTCCGGCACCTTCTTGCCCCGCACATACAGCGAACACGCCAGATCGGTGCACATGTACAGGCCGACCGAGTTGCCCTCGCGGCCCGCCGCCCCCGCCTTGCGCGCAGCCATCAGCGTCACCCCGCCGCCGGGATGTGTGGTCAGACACACCGAGCACATGCTGCGGTGCAGAAACCCGCGCTGAGAGGCCTGGAAGCGGAGCGCGACGCCGACGAGCCGGTCGTCCCGTTCGGTGACCAGATAGCTGCGGTCGGGCGCCCCCGGATCCCGCCAGCCGAGAAAGTCCAGGTCGTCCCACGGGCGTTCGCCGAGATCCCGCGGCACCGCCAGCCGTTTGGCCTCCCCCTTGGAGCAGTTGACAAAGGAGTTGCGGATGTCCTGCTCGGTGAGAGATCTCATGGGGGGAGTCCTTCCGGATTCGGTGCCGTGAACCTGGTGGTCCGTGAACCTAATAGGTCTAGGTTCACGACTAGCCTAGGTAGTCAAGGGGAGGGTGGGCCAATGGATTTCCGGCAGGGGTTGCCGCCGCACGCCCGACGGGCGCTGGACCATGTCGCCACCGGGGTGAACGGCCCACCGCTCGACCCCGGTCTGCGCATCACCCTCAACTTCCACCCCGACCGCGTCTCCGGCGGACTGCCGATCCTCCAGGCGCTGGCCCGGGACGGCGCGTACCACTCGCAGTTCGTCACCGGCACCAGCAACGGCGGTCTCACCGCGCACCCGGGAGGCGACCGGACGCGCTGGGAGAGCCGGATCTTCGGCGGCGCCTACGACGATGCGCCCCCGGTCGAGCGCCCGCTGTACGGCGCCCTCAACTTCCGTGACCAGGTCGTCGGCGCGGCCCCGCGCTTCGGCTCCTCGCATCTCAGGCTGGCCGGCCCGGTCCTGGACCGCGCCACCTTCTGCTATCCGGACAGCGCGGCCGAGCCCACCGACTTCGGCGTGGCCCCGGCGATGCCGCTGATCGCGCTCGCGGACGCGGACGAGCAGGATCCCCTCAACGACTACGTCGAGAGCCATGTGCACGGCGGTGTGCTGCTCGCCCGGGACGTGGAGGCCCTCGTGCTCGACGCGAGCTACCGCGGCACCCCGGTCGAGACGGCGGCCCGGCACCTGCCCTTCCCGCTGGAGTGGCACCCCGGCTACCGGCTCACCGTCACCGCACTGCGCCGCCACGCCGACTACCGGGGCCCGGAGTACGCCGACCTCGGCGCGCTGATCGCCGAGCGCGGCCTGCTCACCCCGCGCATCATCGGCGACGCGGCCCGCACCGGCCGCCACGAGCTCCAGGACCTGAAGATGGTCTGGCACACCCTGGCCCGCTTCGGCGCCCCGGAGGGCGCGGGCACGGCGTACCGGGCTCTGGCCCCTTCCGACGGCACCGGCCGCAGGACGAGTACGGCCTCTCCGGGCGAGGCGCCATCGGCTGTGGTGCCGTCCGGCACGGCGTAGTCGGCCCGGCGGCACGGCAGGGGGGCCGACCGTGACCTCAGCCGACACGGTCGGCCGGTTCCGGTGTACGCCTGTCCCGGCCCGGTCTCCGCCGAACCGGACGCTCGCCCTACCCCGCCTCCGACGTCCTTGCCTCCGGCGGCCACACCCCCGGCCTCAGGACGCCCAACGCGTAAGCGCGGGCGACCAGTTCGGTGCGGTTGGCGGCGTTCCAGCGGGCCGACAGGCGCCGTAGGTGGTAGGTGACGCCGTCCTTGCTGAGGCCCAGCTCGCGGGCGGCGCCGGCCGTGGTGGCGCCGCCCGCGAGCAGGGCCAGCACACGGCCCTCCACCGGAGTGA
>NZ_JBEPBF010000019.1:0-88549 GCF_040298985.1 Streptomyces sp. NPDC001093
CGCCTGTCGAGTACGAAGCCAACTACTACACGGAACTCACGAAACCCCAGGTCACAACCACAATCTGAGATCTCTACCGAACCCGGGGCGGTTCACTGTTTCGGTGGTGCCTTCGACCCGCTGTTGCGAGGCGTGGTTCGGAGGTTGTGACGTCCACCTGGTGGTCAGTCGGGGCGTTTGGCGGCTTGATGTTTGACGAGTGATTCGAGGGTGCGGCCCAGCAGGGTGGGGGCGAGTCGGCGGGCTCGCCATACAGCGGTGGTCCCTCTGCCAGGGAAGGCGAAGGGCCGCCCTTTGGCATGGGAGTGTTCGATGGCTGCAAGGACGGTGTGCGGCGCGATGCCGCGTTTGGCGCTGACGGCGTGGGGGTGGGTGCGGCGCACGTGGTCCAGGAGTGGTGTTTCGACCGCGGGTGGGCAGGCGCAGGTGATGGTGACGCCGGTGCCGCGGCATTCTGCCGCGAGGACTTCGCAGAAGCTCAGGATGGCTGCTTTGGAGGCGCTGTAGGCCCCGACGTCCGGCATCGGCAGCCAGCCGGCGATGGATGCGACCACGGACAGGCGGCCGTGCCCTTGGCTGATCATGTCGGGCACGGTGGCCTTGGCGATGTGGACGGTTCCGAGGTAATTGACGCGTAGGACGTGTTCGATGTCGGCGGTGGGCTGCTGGAGGAGGCGGCCGATCCGGATGATTCCCGCGCTGTGGAAGACGGTGTCGATGGGGCCGAGGTCATCGCGCACGCAGCGTGTCGTGGCCTGGACGGCAGCTTCGTCGGCGACGTCGCACGGATACGCGGTGATGCCGGGGGTATTCCGGGCCAGGGCGAGGAGGCGGTCGGTGTCGCAGTCCACGGCAGCGACGCGGGTTCCTCGGCTCGCGAATGTGGCGGCGGCACATGCGCCGATGCCGCTGGCGGCTCCGGTGACCAATGCGGTGCGTGCGGGGCGAGAGGTGTGTGGGCGCATGGTTCTGGCAGCTTCCCTTCTCGTCTCATCGGAGACGTTCCGGTGGTGGACGCGGCGACCTGGCGGCGGAGGCGGTCAGGTTGTCAGGTGGCGTGGGGTGAGGATGTCGCCGAGGTACCCGGGCTGGTCCTCCCTGCGTGTGGCGGGGTTGGTGTAGCGCGGTGAGGTGCGCGTCCAGGTGTACGCCGCCGCGAAGTTGTCCCGCATATTGCCGACAATGCGGTGGACGTTGCCGCGCACTTCGGCGGGGGCGTTGAGGCGTTCGAGCATGGCGGGGACCTTCGACTCCGCGTCGAGGAACGTGTCAGTCCAGAAGTGGACCAGGCCGATCGCCTTGTCGATGGCTTGTGGCCGGGTGAGCCGGTGGTGGTGTTCGAGGACGAGCACGATGTTGTGCGGGTCGCCTTGTACTTCTTCCTTGTGGAGGGAGAAGAGGTCTTCGATGTAGTTGCAGCCGCGGACGGTTGCCTTGCGCAGGGTGCGGAAGACAGCTGTCTCGTGCACGGCGGCGGGGATCTCACAGCGATAGACACGTTCGGACAGGTCGAGTAGGACGGGCATGTATCCCGCCGCGTCGCGGATGCGGTCGTAGGCGGTCGGGGTGGGGATGCGCCTGCCGCACCGGTTGGCCGCCTCGGCGGCGAACGCCTCGAAGCACCGCTGCCAGTTCTGGGTGGCGCGGGCGTGCCAGGGCCGCGTCATGCCGTCGCGCTCGCGGTTCCACAGGTCCCGGAACGCCGCCGCGGCAGGGGCCGCGGCGGCCGTGGAGGCTTCCGGGGCGCGCAGGGCGGCGATCATGTCGTCGACGGCGGCGCGGGTCCGGCCGGCGTCCATGCCCAGTGCAGTGTCGAACTGGCCGTCGAAGAGGACCATCCAGGCGAAGGCGTCAAGGGCGAGGTCGAGTTCGGCGCCGGTGGCGTGCGGCCACCAAAAGCCGGACAGCGCCGGGAACTCCCAGTCGAGGTACTGCGCTTCGGCGTCTGCGGCCGGTAGCAGGCCAAAACTGCGCAGCCATTGCAGATGCCGCGGGACGGCTGGGGCCAGCTGGGGGTTGGCGTGGGCGGCGAACGGTAAGTCGAAGCGAAGGTCTTGAGGCATGCTGTGCTCCGTACAGCGTGGTGGAAGGTTCGGTGCAGGGATTGCCGCGACCGGCCGACAGCGCCGGACGGCGCGCGACCGCGGCGGGGATCAGTGCGGGTCTTTCCGGACTCGGACCCGCATGCGCAGCCCGCGGGGATGGAGTACCAGCCCGACGGCGGGGCGCACTCGCGAGGAGGCGGGTTCCAGACGGCAGTGGGCGGTGATCGAGGCCAAGGCCAGGACGGCATGGATGAGCCCGAATTGGTCTCCGATGCACCGGCGGGCTCCTCCGCCGAACGGGATGAAGCCGTCGCGTGGCGGAGGGGTGCCGGCCCAGCGGTCCGGGTCGAAGCGGTCGGGAGTCTCGTACAGGTCGCCCCGCCGGTGGATCAGGTAGGGGCTGTATGCCACGGTCGTTCCAGCCGGTACCGGGTGGCCGTCCAGTTCGGTGTCTGCGGTTGCCACCCGGGTGAACATCCATCCCGGTGGATACAGCCGGAGAGCCTCGGTGATCACCCGCTTGGCCAGCTGCAATCGCGGCAGGTGCTCGAAACGCGCCTCGCTGCCCTCCAGGACCGCGTGTGCCTCGGCATGCAGACGCCGTTCCACCTGCGGGTGCGCGGCCACCAGGTACAAAGCCCACGACAATGTGGCGGCCGTGGTCTCGGCTCCGCCGCTGAAGAAGGTCACCGTTTGGCTGACGATCTCCTCGTCGGTCAGCCCGCTGGCGCCTTCGGCATTGTCGTCGCGGGCGGCGAGCAGCGCGGACAGCAGGTCGCCGTGGTCCACCGGGTCGCTGCGGCGTGCGGTGACGACAGCGGCGAGGGCAGCCCACAAGCGGGCGCGCGCCCGGTGGTAGCTGCGGTTGCCCGGGGTCGGTAGGCGGGTCACCGCCGGGGGCAGCACCGCCCGCCGGTAGACGCCGCCCATTACCTCGGTCAGGTCGTCCAGCGCCTGCCGTAACTGAGAGGCGGACAGGGCGTCGGAGAACATCGCGTCGACGGCGACGCGGGCGGTCAGCGTCAGCATCTCGGCGTGGACGTCGATGACCGTTCCGTCGGCCCATCCGTCGAGGGCCGCCGCGGTCCGGCCAGTCATGACGCGGGCGTAATCCGGCATGCGGTCGGCGTGGAACGCGGGCTGGCATAGGCGCCGTTGGCGACGGTGTCGGGCCCGTGGGCACGACCCCAATCCGTCTCCGATGCCTTCCCGCAGCCGCTCGAAGACCGGGCCGCCCTTGTCGAAGGTCCGATCGTCGCGCAGGATTCGCCCCGTCAGCTCCGGAGTGCATGCCACCGCCGCCGTCATCGGCCCCAGGTGGATCACCGGCAAGGACCCGTAAGTAGGCAGAGACGACAAGAACCGCAACGGATCCCGCAGCAGTGCGGGAGCATGCCCCACCACAGGAAGAGCTGCCGGCACCGCCACCGCGCCCGACACACTAGGCTTCCCTAACTTTTTCCCGTAGCCACTCATGCCTGGCCACCTCCACCAACGAGCGCCGCCGTAGTAGAACCTGCCCGGTGTGGGCGGCCGCATCCGGGTAACCGTGGGACGGCCATGACGGACGAGTGAAATCGGCCGTCGTGGCATGTGGTGGCCACCACCCAGGAATAGCGCGCGATTCGAATAGCGCTCCCCGCCAGTTCCTCGGCGTGGGCGTGGATGAGGAGCCGTCTGTTCCGGATGTCGTCGTAGATGTTCTGAGCTTGGTTGGAGACCTCCCGGACTTCCGCTCGTGTGCACCAAGGCATGGCGTAGTTGGCCCAGGTCCACTCGGTGTCGATGGCCTGGCGGAGCCTGCTGCTGATCTCTGTCGCGATGCCGGCGGCGTTGGGCTGCTGGGCGGCTTGGTTGGCCCAGTAGGGCTCCTCGTGGTCGATGCGGGCCAGGACGAGGGTGTTCTCGGCGACAGTTTCCCAGCCGTCGGCCAGCAGAGCGGTGAGGGCGACATGGGCGTGGGAGCCGGTGATGGTCGCGGTCACAGCACTCGGATGGGTGGGGTGGGCGTCGAGGCGAACGTGGGCGTCGATGGAGGGCGTGGTCATGCGGAGCGGGGCTCCTTCTGCCGGCGGCCAGACCAGTCGGGTCCGGCCGCCGGACAGGTCGGGTCAGCGTGCGATGCGACTGATGGGTGGGGCTGTGGTGGGCGGCGGTCCGGCGCGGGGCGCCGTCCTGGTCGTGCGGCGCGGGGACCAGGTTGTTGGCGTGGGCGTGGTGGCGTGGTGCCAGCGGGTGCGAATGGCGGTCAGTTCGGCGAGGGCGCGGCGGCTGCCGACGACGAGTTGGTAGGGCGTGTTGACCGGGTCGTCGGTGAAGGCCACGATGCGGCGGCCGACGCGGTGGGCTGTGGTGAGGACAGACCGGTGCAGAATTCGCTCGCCCAGGTAGGGCGCGGACACGTCCGGTTCGGCGAGGAAGGCGAGCAGGTCCCGAAGGTCGTCCGCGGCACTCAGGACACCGCGCTGCTGGGCCTCCCATACGACGGTCACCGGATCGACGGGCGCGTGGCGGCGCACCAGAGCGGTCAGGCACTGCCAGAGACCGGCGTGCAGGGGCAGGGTGAAGTCCTCGGCGGCCAGCCAGCGCATCTGCTCCACCTCGGCCGGGCGCACCGTGCCCGTGGCCAGCAGCAGCCGCTCCTCCTGGGCGGCTTCGTCGCTGTCATGCAGGAAGGCCGGCGGGGGTTCAGGGGTACGGGGCAGCGATCCGGAGTGCGGTGGGAAAGCGGCGGCGATGTCGTCCGCGACGGATGCGAGGGCGTCGGCCTCGGCCAGTGTGGTCGACACGCGGTGCGGAAGCGAGGCGTCCCGTGCCGTGTGTATGAGGTGTGCGGCGGCCGTGCGCAGGCGGCGGCGGGCGTGTTCTGACTCGATGATCTGGACGTACGCGGACGTGTGCCGTGGGTCGGGGCATGCGCTGATGAGTCCGTGCAGATGTGCGGCGGTCAGTCCGCGCGCCTGCTGGCGGGCAGCGGTGAGCACCTTGCTGAACCAGGTGATGTGCTCGGTGGGCTCGGCCAGGCCGGGGGTGGATTGCGCACGCCGTGCGGCGAACGCGGCGGCGTAGTCGGCGACCTCGGCCATGGTGGGGGCCGGCAGGGTGCGGATCGCGGTGAACACCGCGGCGTGCGCGGCGGTGGAGAAGGCGTCCGGGCCGATCCGGGTGGCGTCAGCGATGCGCTGGGGGTCGGACAGGAGGGCACCGAGCAGGGCCTGCTCGGCGTAGTACACCGGCGGCCATGGCGTGATGGTGGCGAGATCGTCTTCGTCGGGGTCCGGGGTCTGGGGCATCAGGCGGCCAGGGTGAAGTCGTCTGGAGTGAAGGAGACGCTCAAGTGGGGGGCGAGGAGGTGGGCAGCGAGTCGGGGCGGGACGGCGTTGCCGATCTGGGAGAACTGCTGGCCCTTGTTGCCCTGCCAGGGGTAGTCGGCGGGAAAGGACTGGAGGATGCCCGCCTCGCGGGCGGTAATCCGGATCGGCTCGGGTACCGCCACGGCCTGCCCGTCAGGGGTGTCCATGAGGACGGGAGCGGCGGGTTCGGCGACCCAGGTGCATTCGTTCGCGCGGTGCCCGAAGAACAGCGTGCCGGCCGGTTCGTCCGCCCGTCGCACGGTGGCGTTGGCCTGGTTATTGCTCCGCAGGGACCATGCCCAGCGACGCCCTTCAGCGGTGAATGCCGCCGCCGCGCGGTCGACGGGCAGGCCGGTTCGGCCGCTGTGCCGGGCGGCCACGCCCGGATGCGGGGTCCACGTGCCGCGGTCGCGGGCGTCGGTGAGGGTTTTGCGGGAGCCGGAGGGGAACGGCTCGGGGCCGCCCCCTGGTCCGCCGCCGGCGCACACGGTGGGGACCGGGCCGTCGGTGCGGCCCCAGCCCAGGGCTTCGGCCATCGACACCCACCGGGCGCGGCCGGGGCCGAAGAGCGATTCCGGCTCGGCGATCTGGGCGTGTGTGGGTGGCGGCGGCTCGGCGGTACGGACGCGGGAGGCGAGGAGGATCGCACGGCGGCGGGTCTGGGGGACGCCGTAGTCGGCCGCGTTCAGGATCCCGGTCCACACGGAGAACCCCCAGGTACGCAGCACCGCGGCGTACTGCTTCCACAGGGGCAGGACGTCGGGGACCTCCTCCATGGCCACCCACTCCGGCTCGCCTACCGAGTTCAGGGCGTGCAGGTAGCGCATGGGCTCGGCCGCGAGTAGGGAGCGCGGGTCGGCGCACGCGGCGAGCAGCTGCTCGCGGGTGTCGCGGCCGGCGGCGAGGTCGGAGACGGCCTGGTGGACGAGCGGCTGGTCGACCAGGCCGAGGCGTTTGCCGGCCATCGACCACGCCTGGCACGGCGGTTCCCTATCAAGTCCTGCGTGTTGAATCTTTCGATGAATCTGATCTCGGATGTGGTGTCCTCCTTGGAGAGGTGAGTGGAGCCCGGTTCGTGACGTCAGTCAGTTGGGCGAGGCTGAGTCGGAAGAACTCGTACCCGTGCATCAGGGGTGGTGAGTTCGGTCCGCAGCTGCCGGTTCTCCACGGTGAGTTGGTGGACGACTCGGACGACGGCTTCGAGGTCGGTCTGGAGACGGGTGATCTCGGCCTTGTCGGCTTCCCGGAGCTCTTTGAGCTTGACGATCTGCTGGCGCAGGCGCTTCTCGCTGTCTGGCATCTCGCCGCGGGCCCGGACCTTGTCGTAGAACTCGGCCTTCAGGTCGAGGTGGCGCTGCGTGAGCGCGTTGCGAGGAACTCCGGCTTCTGTGGCGAGAGCGACGATCGTCAACGCGCCGTTGGAGCGTTCGGGGGTCCCGGCCAGGATGCGGTCCATCGCGGCGCGGATGCGTTTGCGTTCATCCAGGGCAGGCGTCACGGGGCGGTCTCCGGAAGGACGATGCGGGTGCGGTCGTGGTCATCGGCGATCTCGCGGCATTTGGCTGCGTTGCCGCGCAGGCGGTCCCCGATCGGGCAGGGCAGGCGGCTGGCCCGTGTGTCCAGAGCGGTGGCCCGCTCGCGGAGCTGGTCGGCGTGGTGGTCGGATCGCGCGATGTTCGCGCAGGCGCTGACGCAGCGGTCCAGGCTCGGGCTGTCGTTGTCGGTGTCGCGGTGGCAGAGGGCTCGATCCCGGTTGTAGACGCACATCAGTAGCGTGTTGGGGTTGTCGTAGACGGCCAGGGCCGGGTTGTTGAGGATCTTGCGTGCCGTGCGAGCCGTAACGATCGTGCCCTGGAACTGCGGAGCGGTGGCAGCTGCGTTGATCGCGCGGCGGGCTGCGGGGCCGGAGACGCCGATGCCGTTGTCCAGGTCGTCCTGGAGGTCGGTGATGGTGTCGATGGTCGCTCGGGCTGTCTCGACGTTCAGCAACTTGTGGATGCCGTCACGGCTGCGGGAGGCGTAGCCGGCCGAGATGGTGGTCCGCAGGTGGCCGTACTGAATGGCCAGGGCCACCAGCCCACCCGGCCGACGCGCGATGTGCCAGGCCAGGGTGCGCCGGAAACGTTCGGTTCCGATGCTGCCGTGCGGATCGGGCGGGATGACCTCATGGGCCCTGCCAAGGGCGCTGGCTTCGGCGTTCGCCCAGACGATGAACTCCTCGATGCGGCCCCTGATCGTGGAGATCCGCAGTGAGCCGTCCCCGTTCTGCACCGTGCCCTTGCCCAGGTAGTGGGCACGGTGGTCGAACAGCAGGGCCCCGGAGGGGACGAGGCGTTCGAGGACGCGGACCGCGTGGACGACGGGCGCGATGGCCACCCAGGGGGCCTCGCGCACGACGCCGGCTGACACATGGTTGCCGCCATCGTCGCGGGCGGTCTTGTAGACATGGCCGTAGACCTTGTGCTGGGGAAGGCGTCCGCTCTCGTCCGGTACGGGGTCGGGACAGCAGCCGGAACGTAGCCCCAGGACCTCGCCGGGCCGCATGCCGGTGAGATAGGCGATGACGATGAAGCACGCGGCGGTCAGGTGCTGCATCAGGTCGAGCGTCTCGTTGAAGTCGATGGCGGCGCGCCAGGGTTGGCCGTCAACGGCACCCGTGATGCGGATGCTGAGTGGGCACGGACCTGGACGTCGGGCCACCGCTTGTTTCCAGGACGGCGTCCCGAGCCGACGGTGGACCTGGTCGAGGGAAGCGCCGGTCGTGCCGGCGACGTAGTGGGTGTTCAGACAGCGGCGGCCGGCGTGGACGTGCGTCGGTAGCGGCTGGTCGGCCGCGAGCCGTCGGTCGATGTACGAACGCAGCGCGGTCAGCGTGTCGGGGGTCCCGACGTTGGCGAGTGTCGCGGAGCGAAGACGACGGCGTTCGGCGTCCGCGGCCAGGATGTCCTCGGCGAAGTCGTCGACCAGGCGGATCGCCCAGATCAGCAGCGGCCCCATGGTCTCGGGCGACAGCTCCTCGGTGAGGTTCTCCCCGGTTTGGGCGGTGGTCGCGGGCGGCAGATAGTCGTCGACTCCATGGACGTCCCACAGGGGCCTGCCGACGCCGAGAGGATGCGGGCCGAGGGCATCAAAGGCCCAGAGCCGGGTCAGCGTGATGAGCACCTTGTGGACTCGGCTGCGGGTGGCTCCGGTCTCCAGAAGCCAACTCGCGTACTTCTCCAAGGTCGTGCTGCCGCACGAGCGCAGCGTGTCCAGGCCCTGCTCGTGCATCCACGTCGCCATGCGGCGCCAGAGCCACACGGTCTGGTAGATGGTGGGCGCGCTGGTGCGGTTGCGCCAGGCCGTGGCGCGTTCGCGGACGAAGCTCGCGGAGAGGGAACCGTTGATCATTGTCCAGGCGATCAGGCGGAACTCCTCGCGCAGCCCGGCCGGGAAGCCGCTCCAGTGGATGGCGTGGGCGTCGGCGCTCGGGTTGCTGTTCATCGGCGACAGGGGCCAGATGTCGTCGCCGTAGCGGATGACGGGGCCGACATACCCTTCAGTGAGCACCTGCGGGCCGAAGACCGGGGTGTCCGGGCCGGGTAGGGGATCAGTGCCGGCTATGGCGATGAGGTTCACGCGGAGAGTCCTCCGTTCAGCAGGTCGTCGATCAACTCCCGGTCGTCGGCACTCACCTCGGCCAGCGCCTTGGCCCAGGCCGCCACTCCCAGACGTCGGCTGAGATGTTCGAGCCGGGCATGGGCCTCGCCCCAATCGGCCTGCCACAACGCCGGATTCATCGCGCTGCGCAGCTGGGACAGGGCCCGGTGCAGATGGGCCAGCCGGGCGTGATGTCCAGGGTGAATACGCGCGTTGGTGCAACCCAAGCAGGCCAGGAACGCGGCCCCGCAGCGGCCGTCCGCGCCGGGAAAGGGGCCGTTGTCGAAGTCCCGGCAGTCAGCGGTCGCCGCCTCTGCATCCCCTGCCACCGGCGCATCACGCAGTTCAGCCGCCAGTACTACCCGTTCTGCCTGCTGTCGGGCGGCTTCGGCGGCCGCCGCGATCACCGGGACGGCGGCCTCCTGAGCCCGCGGGTCGGGCAGGACATAGGTGCGATCGTGGGTGTCCTGACTGTTCTGGCCCGGCTCACGGCGCTCGACCACATTCACCGTGCGCCGCCCGCGCCGAAACGGAGAGCCAGCCACCCCGGCCAGCTGTGCCCAATGACCGGCACTGTTGCGGCCGGTGCCCAGGCGGAACCAGTCGCCGACATCTGTGCCGCACCCGCGTACCGCCGAACGCCAGATAATCAGTCGATTCGTGCCGGGCGCCATGTCCTCCACCGCCTCCCGTGCGAAACGAGTGGCCGCCAGAGCCTGGGTGATCAACCGCCCCGGGGAGCTGCCACCCAGATCAGTGACGTTGCGCGTCTCGTGCTGCCGTCCGCTGCCGAGCCTGCGCTTGACCAATTCGAGGCGATAGGTCGGATGGCCGTCCGGCCCGCTGTCCGCACTCGCCAGCGGCACCGCCAGGGCGTCGATGACCGCGAGGTTCAGCCCGAACTCCGCCATCAGTAGCACCCCCAGAGACGTCGCTTCCAGCCGACTCAGATACAGCCGCTTCCAGGTGTGTTCCTTGCCCGCCCCGCCCAGAGCGCGGACGTACCGGTAGACGGGCGAGACTTCCCCCGTGGGACCGTGCGGGTAGCACGGCACGTGCCCGGTGCGAGCGAGGCAATCCAATGCCTCGCCGATCAACCAGTCACGACCGCCCTCGTCGAAGGTGCCCGCTCGCCACAACTCGAGGTGGCGGGCATTGCTCTCGATCCGCAGAAGCGCGGTGCGAAACAGCCTGCGGGCCGCTGCCTTGATCTGGTCGAACTCGGCATCGCCGTACGACCTTTCCTGCGCGGGCGGCCTGGATATTCGCTTTGCCATGGCCTCGGCCGCCTCGCCCACCACACGCGGATCGTCCAGCAGCAGCGTTCCAACATTGCGGACCTGGCTGTATCCGGCCGACTGCGTGGTGCGGCTCAGTCTCCACGCGTTCCAGACGGCAGCGGTGATCTCATCGACGTCCTGTGGAGGCGTCGGAAGCGCCGCCAGCCACACGGTGAAGATCCGCAGCTTCTCCCACTGGAGCTTGCTGGTCTGCACCGATGCCCATCGGTGGCTGTGGCACCGGCCCGCGAACAGCGCAGCCAGCGAGCGCTGCAGCGGCTCGGCGACCGGCAGGGTCGAGAAGTCATAGGACCGCACCGAAGCGTTCTGCGCGTCGCGGTGTTCCACCACCAGCCCACCCTCGGACAGCACCTCCGGGCGGCGGTGGACCGTGGTCGGCAACGACGCCTGGCGTCCGCGGCGACTCATGCGATGGGGTCCTTCCTCGATTCCATCCGGGCGTCGATGTCCTGGATGCCTTCGGTCTCGCGGGCGACCCGGGCGAAGACCTCGTCCAACGGCAACTCGGCTCCGGCCGCTTCGTCGTGCGGCAGCGGAGCGGTCTCCAGCAGGGATCGCAGCTGCAGATCCGCCACGGGCGCCAGGTAGATCGCTCGCGTGGTCTCCAGGTCCGCGTGTCCCAGCAGGTCCTGCACCATCCGCCATGGATCCCCATAGAGCAGGCGGAAGTCCCGGCGTTCCTCGGGTGTCAGCCTGAACTTCTGGTCCATCAAGTAGTGCAGGACCACCAGCATGTAGAGGGCGAACGAGTGGCGTGCGGCGTGCGGGGTGGCCTGGGGTGCGACGCTCCGGTAGGGGGCGAACCCCAGCGTCTCGGGCGACGGATCCAGCACCGCCCGGCAGCGTTCGTTGGCCCCGCGGAACACGCCCTCCCAGGACGAGATCCGAAACGGCAGGCCCTGCTCGTTCAGCCACAACCACAGCGGCTCCGGCCCGTGAGGGCCCTCCGTGTAGAGCGTCATCCGCTCCGCCACGGTCAAATCCGAGAGCGCCTTCCTGCTCAACACCCCGTTGCGGTCGCACCAGTGCACCACGCGCTTCACGCCGCTGGTCACCTTGGTGACCAGCCGCATGTCGGCAACGGCGTCGTACCGGCCGACGGCCTGAGCTTTGCGAACGGCCTCCGCGCGAAGCCCTTGCCGGTATGCCTCGACCTCGCCCACGACATGCGCCGCGACGTAGAACGTGCGCGCCTTCTTCGACCGTGTCACCGCGGCGGCGATCCGTCCGACGTAGTAGCGGCCTCCCTGCAGTCGGATCGACGGAACCTCGAAGGTCAGCAGGGAGCCGCCCTCGCTCAGGCGCATCCCCGAGGAGAAGAGGAGGTCGGCGAAGGGAGCATTCCGGTCCTCCAGCCTCCCCGCCCAGAGCGGGCCCGGCAGTCCGTCGGCGGTGTGTCCGCGCAGCCCCACGTTCACCCAGCGGCGCCAGGCCCGCGGGGTCAGCCACTTCACGTTGCTCGCCCTGGCGTCCTTGGCCCTGGCCGCCGGCACCTGGATCACGGTGCCGCTGCGGCCGATGATCTCCTTCATGGCCACCGGGTTGCGGGGTATCAACTCCCGTGCCTCTGCCCAGGTGTAGAGACCGGCGAGCGCAGTCAGCTCGCGGTCCCACTTGGATCCGCCCACGAGACTCGGGTTCTCCGGGGCAAAGCGCCGCCAGTCCTCGTAGTCGTCCACGTCGTCAGCGACGGCCTGAGTCCACACGTGCCCGCGAGCCCAGAGGAAGTTCAGGAACAGGCAGATGTCGGTGACGTAGTTCCGCTTCGTCTCGACGGTGTACCGGCGGAACCTCCGCGTACGGACGTATAGGCAGAGCAGCTCGTCGACTCGGTAGTCCGGAGCGAGAAGGATCGGATCCCCGGGCGTGATGCCCACCTGCTGTTCGGCCTCGGCCAAGTCGTCCCAGCCCTCGATGAGCGAGGGACGAACGCCAACGGAACTTGCATCCGCTGGTACCCAGAACACGCGCCAGCCAGCCACAACCACCCCTCCCTGAACTCCTTCAACACGCTCATTCAACAGGGAAGGGCGGGGAGGCGATCAGTCCGAGAACGCGCCCGGAGAAGATCCATACCGGATAGCGGGCGACGTCGGTCCGGATGGTCAACTGACCGGCCTGAGCACGGGTTTTGCAGGCCCAGGGGTCCCACTCCAGGCCGATGTCGCGGGCCCCGAGGACGGAGAGGGCGTGGCTCCACCCGCCGGGGCCGGCGAACAGGTCGAGGATGATCCGTCTCACGAGGCCAGGCCGAAGTCATCCTGAACCAGCTCGGCTCCCCCGCGGCAGGCCCAGGGAGAGCAGCCGTCGACCACCCCGTTCTCCAGCTCCTCCGCCACGGGGGCGCGGTCGTCGACTTCTTGCTGGCGGGCGGCCCACTCGGCAGCCGTGACATGGTCGATCGGGGCCTGGTCGAGAGGCACCCGGGAGCGGTGGAGGAACGCCTGCCCGAGCAACTGGTTGCCGCCGGCGTTCGCGCGGGCGTTGCCCTGGCGGATGGCGGCGTCGAATGCCACGACGTCCTGCCACTCGTCCGGGCTCGTGTCCCGGATGTGCCTCCACTGCGCATTGCCGTGGAACGGGCAGCCCAGGCAGCTGGACTTCGGGGTGTCGGCGAGACCGAGCGAGGCGAGGTAGCGGATGCAGTCGGTGCGCAACCAGCCCAGGTCGATGAGCGGGTGGCGGTTGCGCATGTAGCGGACGTCGGCGTCCTTGGCGCGGTGGAATTCGTCGGTGGAGATGCCGACCCACTGCTCGACGAAGATGTCCTTCGGGATGCGCTGCGGGTAGGGGTATCCGAGGAGTTCCCGGACTTGTCGTTTTATCGGCTTGATCTTGTATTCGCCGGTGCACTGGCGCCGGGTCATGCCCTGCCTGCCGTCCTGGTTGAGGATGTACAGGGGCATGGAGGCGAAGCGGTGCGCCGGGTCGAGGGCGTCGCGACGGATGTTGCCGGAGGAGACGCGCAGGATCGGTATGCCGGCAGGAGCGGCTATCTCCCTCTCCAGCCGGTCGAGGTGCCGGTAAACGGCGCGCGGCTCCCAGCCGGTGTCGGCGAAGATCGCGTAATCGGCCTTGGGAAGCAGGCCGTTGGCGGAGAGGGCGAGCATGGCGCTGGACTGAACGCCAGCACCGAGCGATATGCAGACGAGCGTGGGCGAGGGGGGAATCGGGGACTTCCTTGCGTGAACGAGGCTGCGGCAGGCATACGCCGCGGAGCGTGTGGCTGTGTCAGCGGCGTGCGCGGGCGGTGGTGACCGCAGCCGCCGGGGCGGGGACGGGGCGGGCCGGCGCCAGACCAAGGTGCAGGGGGGAGTTGATGACCGTGCTAAGGACGGAAAGACCGAGGGAGGTCAGACGGACGCGGTCACGTGGCGGCCCACCAGGAAAGAAGGGCGGTGCGGACGCGGGCTCGCGAGTCACCAAATCCTGGGCTTCCAGGCGGCGCAGCACGTCGACGTCCACCGTCACGGTGTGGCCGTAGCCGCGTTGCCTGTACTGCTCGGTGACGATGACGTGACCACGGGCGACTTCGAGCAAGGTGCCGCGATGGCCGGCGTCCATGCCGGGGACAGTGGTATGGCTGCGCGCCCGGTCGGGAAGTCTGGCGGCGATATGCGTGGCGGACTCGACGATGGCCGCGGGCGCGAGGGCGGTGAGTTCACGGGCCAGCCGCAGGTACTGGCCGAACCCACGGCGGCGATCGGGGGGGTGCGTGTTCCGCATCGCCCTCGGGCAGAGCGTGCTGTGCGGCGGCGAGGTAGCGGGTGGCCCCGCTGGTCAGGTAGGCGATCTGTTTCAGCCGTACGACGGCGCTGGACACCGGCTCGATGGCAGGCAGGCGCTGCTGCCGGACCGTCTTGATGGAGGCAAGGGCCTCGCGTTCCAGGCGGTGGGCGGATGACACGGAAGCCCCCGGGTCATGAGAGGCGCGGCCGGCGAACAGCAGGTCGATCCGGTCGTTGTGCCGGGTGTACAGGTCGGCAAGCGCCAGCAGTCGCTCCACGGGCATCAGCGGCACGGGCGCGTCCACTTCGAATAGAGGGGCGTGGTCGGGGTCTGGTGGTGTCGTCATCAGAGCTTGTGGAGGTTGGCGAGGTCAGCGCAGGCGGGCTGCCTGCTGACCAGGGAGCGGCGGCGTCGGCACGGCGACACCACCGGTCGGCTGGGGTGTGGTGAGGCAGGCGCGTGCGTCCGACAGCGCGCGCAGGGTCTCGTGGACGTGCGCGCTGAGCTTGATGTGCATGTCAACCGCGTCTGTCTGCTTTTGCAGCGTGCTCTGCGCGTCGGGCTTGCTCAGGGCGACGATGGGGGCCAGTACCAGGGTGTAGTGGGCGGTCGCGCGGCCGAGGTGGGCAGCTGCCCTGCTGAGCGGCTCGACTCGAGCCTGGTCTGCGGCATCGGCGTAGTCGTAGACAAGACCGAACTGGGCGTCGCCTGCCGCCCGGGCAGTGAGGTGACAGAGCAGGTCGATGTGCCGCAACACGATGAACACGCTGTCGGAAGGGGTGGTGAGGGGGTGGTCGAGCAGGTCGGCGAGAACGGCGTCCAGTGCTTCCTGCATGGTCATGTCGTCGAGGTCTGCCGGCTCGTAGGTGTGCAGCACGGGCTCCTGGGTGGATGAGGTGGTCACGCCGGACCGCGGGCAGTCATGGGCGGCTCTGGCCTGCGCAGCAGCGAGATCCCGCGATGCCGGGAGAGGGCCTTGCTGACCTTTGCGCTAGCTAGCGCGCTATATGGCGTGAGGGTTAGTACGTCATCTAGGACAGCGTCTAGCGCGATGACTAGCCCTTTGCCTGGCAGAGGCGTGACGATGTGTGTGTTCGAGCGTGGGTGAGCCGCGCGGTGAGCGTGCCAGCAATTCGCCGCCAGGGGCGCACCCTCAGTCTGGTGACGCCGTTCTTCAGCAGTTCGAAGTCGGCGTGCCGTGACGCGGGCGGTCGACGGGCACGGGCACATCGATCTCCCGGAAGGTGATGCTGGGTCTCCGGGGAGGTCAGTGGGTGCGGTGCTGCCTCGGCCCAGCGGCCGGTCCGCGGGGGACAGCAGTTGAAGCGCGGCAGGGTAGGGCGGGGATCGCTTCGGGGGTGGGGATGCCCAGTTCGATGCGGACGCCGATGCCGTGGGCGTAGGCGTGGCTTTCGGCTCGCACGACCGTGCCCAGCTGTTCGGGCTCGCTCAGCGGCGTGGCCGGTCGGTACAACGTGCCGTCGGCCGAGGGAGTAAAGCCGTGTTGTTCAAGAAGGGAGCGCGCCTCGGCCGTGGTGGCGGTCGCGGTGAGGGCGGTGCCGGTGAAGGTGAAGCAGAGATCGGGTTCGGGCTGCGGGGCCGCCAAACTCCACCGGGTGGTCCATGACAGGTCAATCAGGTCGTGGGTGTGCGCCAAGAGCCCGTACATCGCTATGCCGGCTCGCTCATTGGCCTCCTCGGACGTGGTGGGAGGCAGCAGATAGACGGTCCGGCCGTTGACCCTGCGGGCGGCGAACCCGGCATTGACCAGCAGACGGTTGGCGCCGCGCATGGGGCGATTGAGAGCGACGAATGTATGGCCGTCATCAGTGGAGCCGATGAACACGTCCGGTACGTCCACGAGGGACACGGAATCTCCTAAACGGGGGCAGCTCTCGCTGTGTGGTGGGGCGATGGCGGCGCACTGGGGGGCGTCAACGCCTGATATGCGCCGTGGGCTGCGCTACCGGGGCAGGCAGTGGTGTGGGCCGTGGGGCAGCGGACGCCCTTTCCGGCACGTCGGCCAGGGCGTGGGCGATGAGCTGCTGGTCCTCACTTCGGGCTGCCGCCGACGCCAGCCGCCGGGACAGCTGCTGCGCCACGGCGCGGTAGGTGGTGGCCGCTCGCTTCATCTCGTCACCGGCCCGCCGTAGCTGGTCTCGGCTGGCCGCGGGTGTGGGGTCGGCGTCCTCGTACAGCAGAATTTCGGTGCGGAGGTGGATGGCCAGGTTGCACAGCGTCGCGGCGAGCGAGATCTGAGAGCAGGCGCTGGCAAGGTGCGCGAGGTTCTCGTCGCCGCCCTTCATCGCGGCGTACTGGCTGACCGAGAGATCGTGGAACTGCCGCGTGCACTGCATTGCAAGTTCCTGCACACGCAGGCTGATGGGGGCGATCTCCCGGACGGGCTTGGCGATCTCGCCCTTCCGTACCTGTTCCACTTCCGCGTGCAGGTCGTTCAGGGCCGGGGCCACCTCGCCGAGGAGGCGGGTGTGCTCGGCCAGGTCGGCGATCTGCAAGATAACTCCACTTGCTGGCAGGGGACTTCGTGAGCGCGAAGTGCGGAGGGCCGCTGTCGTCCAGGCCGGTCGTACCGGCTCAGGGGGCCTCCCACAGGAGTCGGGCGATGTGGTCGTTGCCGCGGTCGGTCCGAGGACGGGAGGCGGTGTGCCATCCGGTCCGGGGCGGCCGGCTGGCGATGACACGCCAGCCGGCACCGCGCAGGGAGGCGCCGCTCTCGCCGTCCTGCGTGTAGGTGATCAGCCGCCGGTATCCGAGGGCTTTCGCCGCCCGCCATGCCGCCCCGTACAACAGCGAGTTGGCGTTGCGCGCGCCGTCGCAGGCGGTACGGGTGACTTCGAGGGTGGTGCCGTCGTCGAGGTGGCGGGCGACGGGCCGGCCCACGATCGCCACGGCACGGAGCGTTCCTTCCTCGTCGGCGGCTCCGACGGCGAAGATCTGTCCGGCCGGGGGCGCGTGGTGGCGGTGCCAGGTACGGACGAAGTCCTTGGCCTCGCGGGAGCGGACGGGCACCAGGTGCAGCCGGACCCCGCTCATGCGGTCTGCCCGTAGTCGGACTGGCTCGGGGTGTGCTTGGCGACGGCACGTTCGGTGATCGCCTTGGAGGCGCGGGCTGAGGCGGCGGCCAGTTCGCCGGCGTCGGGTTCGGCGTACCAGGGGCGCAGGTCAAGCATGGCGGCGCGCATGCCGGTGGCGAAGACCAGGGCGGTGCCCTTGGGCAGGGCGCGGATCGCGTCGGCGGGCAGGATCCGCTCCTGCCGCATGCTGACGGACGTCGACTTGCCGGACTCGGATGTGGAGGTGGACGTGGTCTCGACGTCGTGGTCGCCGATCAGTCGGGACAGCTTGTCCGCGAAGTCCGGGTCGTCGATGCCGGATCCGATGACCTTGACGGTCGCGGCCGACCACATTGCATCCATGCCTGCGTCTCCCCAGACCTTCTGGCCCTGGCGGTAGGACTGCAGGATCGTGATCGGGATGATCCCTCGGCTGCCGAGGTGGGAGTACAGGTCCGGCAGATCGCTGATCTTGCAGACGTTGGCGGCCTCGTCCAGGATCGCCAGCATCGGCGGGTCGAGGCGTCCGCCGGCGCGCTCGGCCTGGGCGGTCGCGGCTCGCATCACGGAGTCCGCGCACGCCGCGATCAGCGCCGACGCGCCTCCGCCGCCGTCCTTGGACAGCAGGTACAGGGTGTCGGTTGAGGTGACGAACTCGGCCGGGCGGAACTCGGGGGCGTCCTTCTGCGGCGTCACCCAGGCGGCGATCTCGCTGTTGAGGAGGGCGGCGGCGTACTGGCGGGCGGTCTCGTAGATGCCGTCGCGGGTCTCCGGCGGGCCTTCCACGGTGCCCTTGAGCTGGGCGGCGACCGCGGTGAAATTGTGATCGCGGAGGATGTCGAGCGGGGTGCGGTCGGCGGGGAAGGCCAGCCACTGCATCACGTCGGTGATCGGCCGGTCATCCAGCGCGGCGGCGAGGAAGAGTTGGCTGAGGATGTTGGATCCGGCCTTGGACCAGAAGTCGCCCTGCTGGGAGGCGTCCACTGAAGCGGCGAGAAAGTGGCCGGCGAGGCGGCCGGCGCCGTCGAGAGTCTTGGCGTCGGCGAGGGGGTTCCACCACATCTCGCGGGCGGCGTGGGCGATCTGCTGCGGGTCCATCGACCACACCCGTCCCACTCCGGCGCGGGCGTCGAGGGTGGCGGTGTAGGCGTCGCCGGCCGCCTTGTTCGAGGTCAGCAGGACCGGTCCCGGCGCGTTGAGGATGGACGGGATCGCCAGCGAGGTGGTCTTGCCGGACCGTGGCGCCATGATGGCGACGGCCACGTCCTCGTACCCCATGCGGACCTCGTGCCTGGTGCCCTGGAGGTTGCCGAGGAGGATGCCGGTGTCGCGGGCGTCGATGTGCTTTGCGGTCTTCAGGCTCGGGCGCAGTGAGCGTGCCTTGTCGGTGATCGCCTTGGCCATCAGGGGCTCGATGTCCTTCGGTTTGGCCATCCCGGTGATCTTCTTCTTCCGGCCGCCGCCGTTGTTCTTGTGCCGGGCCCACAGCAGGCCGGCCATCGTGCCGAGTGCGAGGAGAACGGTGACGGGGATGATGCGGGCACCGATCAGCAGGGACGTTTCCCCGAGCTGGGGCCAGAGCTGGTCGGGGTGGAGGAGGGCGGTGGTCGGCTGGTATGGCGCCCAGGCGTGCCCGGTGAGGTAGGCGGTGATGTTGCCGGACAGCCAGGCGAGGTGGGAGAGGGGGACGACGACGGCGAGGACGCCCATCAGGAGACGGAAGGCGATGTCGTAGCCGTCGGAGTTGTTGGTGGAGGCAGGAGGCAAGGGGCTACGTGCTTCGGTGCGGGGACAAGGGAGTCAGCGGGTGCGGCCGGGACCGGCGGACGGGCGTGGGGGGGATGACGGGTGGTGCTGCCGGGGTCGCGTGACGGGCGGCGAGTTGGCGGACGCGGTCCTCCAGCGCGGAGGCGACCTGCTGGGCCGGTACTTCCTGACGGGTGTGGGTGACGAGATCCGGGTCGAGGGTCGGGAGGCTGAGCACTGTGCCGGTGCGCGCCACTGGATGCGGGTCGGTGAGCGCGGCGGTGAATGCGGCGATCAGATGCTCGGGTGTGTGCTCGCCGAAGCGGGCCTGCCACACCAGGGGCCGGGCGGCATCGAGGCCGGCGCCGATCCACCAGGTCCCTGTCGTGCCGTGGACGTCGACGCGAACGGTGCCGTCGGGAGAGGTGAGCCGGTGGAGGTTGTAGGCCGGCGACCACCCCGCCCCCAGGAGCGGCGCCAGGGGGTCGTGGGGCTTGGCCGGGTCGGTGGTGGGATCAGTGAGCGCGTCTGTGAAGCTGGCGATGATCTCGACGGGGGTGCGGGCGCTGAAGCTCGCGTACCAGGCGGGTCGGTCCTCGGTGGGCGCGTGCTGGAGCGTCCACCACTGGCCGTCCGGATCCGGCTCCAGCCGAAGAAGAGCCCTCTGGTCGGGACTGGAGAGGATGACGCGCGGCATCAGGGGGTCGTGGCCGTGGCTCCAGCCGCAGGCGCGGTGCAGGGGCACGGTGATCCAGGCCGGGTCACCACCGCCGGCCAGGTGTCGCGGCGCGATGAAGTCAATGTCGACCGGCTCGGAGTGCTCGTGCACCGCTACCTCCGGGCCAGGGTGGTCCGGCCGGCTGCCGGGGTTGGTCGCGTGGTCGGCGGCGGAGCCAGCGGGGACGGCGCGTGCCGGGCAGCGCTGTTGATTTCACGGATGACGTGACCGTGGGTGGCCCAGTCGTCGAGATAGCTCCAGCACTCGGCGTGGTGCTCGGCAAGGGCGGCGTCGAAGGTGTCCGTACCCGGCTTGGCGTCGGCCGGGAGACTCTCTCGGGTACGGAGCCATTCCTCGTGCAGCGTGTCGAGGCGTTCCAGCGCGTCGCGCAGGACGCCGAGCTGGTAGATCCAGCGGGTCTGGGCGGTGCCGGCGGGAACGAGGGGCAGTTGCGCGTCGGCGGTGTCCAGCAGCTGCCGGGCGCCTGCCCGCAGGTTCTCGAACGATGCGGCGGTGTCGGCATCGCGCTGTTGCTGGCGCAGCCCGTAGGTGTGGTCGTCGTACGGCCAGCCGTCGAGGTCGGTGTGTTCGTCGGAGTAGACGTTCCAGGCGTCGAGGATCTTCTTGGCTTCGCGTATGTAGCCGTCGAGGTGGTCCAGGAACTCGCGCTGAGCGTGCGGGTGGGAGATAGGAGGTGTCCTTTCACAGGGTCAGCGGCGGGCGGCGGGACGCGCGGCGGTGGGCGTCGCCGGGGACGTGCTGGGCTTGCTGTTCTGTCGGTGGGAGGCGCGGACCGTGGCCCGGATCGTCTTGAGGCGGTCCGTGTGTGCCTTGACGATCTGCTCCGGCCGCAGCGGGCTGGGGCTCTTTACGGCGGTGTAGTGGGCGGTGCGGTCGCCCATGGCGCGCTGGAGCGGAGTGGGGTCGGCGAGGGCGGTGACGAAGGCGTTGACCAGATGGCTCGGGGTGTGGCTGTCGAACGAGGCGTACCAGATCAGCGGCCCGTCATAGCCGCCGTGTCCGTGCTCGCGGGTCTCAACCCGCCACGACGGGGCGGCGTGGCCGTCGAGGTATCGCGGCTTCAGTCGGCACATGCCATCAGGTGAGTGAGCTGTGCCCTGCTCGCCGGTGGCCCAGCTCGCCTCACGCAGCACCTGGAGCACATCCGTCTGATCGACGGGTACGGGGCCGATCAGGGCGTCGGCCAGGTGGCCGATGATCTCGGCGGGCACGAGTTCGCCGAATTCTGCGTACCAGCCTGGCTCGGTGCCGGTGGGCTCGGCCCGCAGCCGCCACCAGGCCCAGGTGGCGGACTGCGGGTCGAACCGGAGGGTGTGCCGGTGATCGGGGCTGTGCAAGACGATCTCGGGACTCAGCGGATCGGACGTATGCGTCCATCCGGCGGCGGCCAGGCCATGGGTGACGTGGCGGGCGTCACCGGGGCCGGCGAGGTGGCGCGGCGTGGTGTCGAACGGGATTTGCCAGGCGTGCTTATCGGAGAAGGCCGCGAGCTGCCGTTCGCTCAACGGCACGAGCAGCGCTCCGGCCCGGGCGCCGCGGCCAGCAGGGACCGCAGCTCGTCCAAGGTGTAGTGCAGGTCGTACTGATCGGTCTGCTGCCACGCGGCGGTGCGCAGCTCGGCGACCAGGGTGTGCAGGGCCGGGCCGTGGGGAGTTTCCGGGTGGTCGAGGACGGCGCGGGCGAAGGCACGCAGGGTGTCCCCGAGCTGGATGGGCAGGCCCGTGTACTCATCGAGCAGGGGCTCCATCAGGGTGAGTGCCTGGCCGGGATCGGGAGCGTCGCGCAGGTACTCGGTGAGTCGGGACAGGGTGTCGGTGGCGGTGCGGACATCGTCCGCGGTTACTACGGGCACAGGTCTCCTAGGGGACGGGGGTCGGTCAGCGGTGGGAGCTGCCGGCGGTGGTGCGAGGACGTGCTGTGGTGCGAGGGCGTGGGCTTCTGACGGAGTTGCGGGCCCAGGTGGCGGCGCGGGCTGCGGCGATGCGGGCCTGCTGCCAGGCGCTGAGCTGGGAGGGCAGGACGGACACGGAGGTGGTCCGGATCTTCGTGCTGTGTGGGACGCGTCCGCGTGGGCGCATCACCGGCTCGGGAGAGGCCAGCGCGGCCGAGAAGGCTTCAACGAGGTGCATGGGAGTGCTGGGAGAGAACTGGGCGGTCCAGCCGTTGCCGCGCTCGTCCCTCGCGCCCGACCACCACAGGGCATTTCCGTTATCGTCCTGACGGAAGTGCATCCACGCCGAACCGTCCGGGCTGGTCGCTGTGTAGTGCCGGCCCTCGAACTGCGTGTGCCAGTGCTGCTCTTGTAGGGGCGCCCACACGTTGGGGGCGTGCGCGGAGCGGTTGCGGGTGAGAGCGTCGGTCAGTCCCGCGACGATCTCCACCGGCGCCTGCCGGCCGATCACCGCCCACCACTCGGCCTGGTGGCCGTGTTCCGCACTGCGGATGGTCCAGCCGCCGGGCTGGGTGTAGGGGTCGTAGGAGAGACGGACCGCACGGTCGGGGCTCTCCATGACCAGAGGGCCGCCTTTTTTGGACTTGTCCTGCCAGCCGGAGGCGCGTAGGAACTCCGAGACGTGACGGATGTCCCCACCGCCGGCCAGCGCCCGAGGTTCGACGAGGTAGTGCTGCTCGGCCTGCTCGCCCGCTCCCCAGCCCTGCCACTGGGTTTTCCTCACCGGCGCCGCCGGGCGACCAGCGGGGCGGGGGCAGGGGGCTTGCTCGCTGCCATGCCCGCCTGTGTGCCGAACTGGACGAGGGTGTCCTTGTGGTCGTCCAGGTCCAGGCCGATGCTGTGCAGCTCGTTCGCGGCCCGGCCCAGGGACAGCCACACTTCTGCCGGCAGCGCACCGCGTTCGGCCTGGTGCTGGGCAAGGCGAGAGCCGGCTTCTACGAGCTGGGTGAAAGCGCCGAGGATGCCGTCGTCCGGGTTGAGGATGCGCGCGATGACCTGGACGGCCTCGTCGGCGGGCAGCTGGTGCAGATCGTGGGAGAGGTGCGCGAGCCGCTGGGTGATCTCGGCGGTCAGTCGGGCGGTGTTCTGGGGCGGGTGCGGCATGCTCCTCCAGGCGGTAGAGCGGGATTACGGGCGGGTGATCCGGCGGGCTTCACTGAGGGCGGCCTCGGGGCGTGCTCCGGCCAGGAGGCAGGTGCGGTCGGGACCTGCTGGGATGCAGGTGCGCAGGTAGCGGCGGAACACTGCGGTCGCCAGGCGGGGGCTGAGGCGCCGGCTCATCGGCGGTGGTGTGCGGGGAGTTACGGGCTTCTCCGAGTGGTGGTTTCGGTTTGGGGTGGGGGCGGGCCCCGGCTGGGGCCCGCCGCGTTACGGAGTACGTCGGGTGGGCGCGGCCCGCCGGGAGATGGCGGGAGGGCCGGGGAGTGGGTGGTCTGGAGGGAGGCGGCGGATCGTAGGTCGTGCACGGCCTGCTGGTAGGCGGCCTCTTCGAACACCTCGGGTGTGCAATTGACCGTGTATCCGGCCAGCAGCAGTGTTGGGATCGCTGGGTGCTGCTACTCGGCGCCGTCGAGGTGCGCGACGACCAGCCCGTTGCGCGCCTCCTTGGCGATCGTGACGTACTCCAGGACCTCGAAGTGGGGTTCGACGTCCCTCATCGAGTCCGGGTTGCCGACGCCCGCGACGCGCCAGGGACCGGCGGGGCTACCGGCGCCGTGGCGGTGGGGGCGATCCGGCCCGAGGGGTGCTGGAGCCCAGTGCCGATGCCGTGGGCGCGCAGCTGCTGGCCGGTTGTGCGGACGGCACGCGCCTGCTCGTAGGAGTCGTCGCTGGCAAGCCGGTACACGCCGGTCTGCTCGTCCTTGACGAAGCCGTTGGCGACCAGCACCTTCGCGGCTGTTTCCCCGACGGGGGCGGCGGCGAGGCTGCCGTCCAACTGCCAGGTCAGCACGACCCGGTCCGGCTGCGAGGGCACGATGTTGTCCAGGGCGTTGTGGCGGACCCGGGCCAGGGCGGTTTCGTAGCGGGCGAGCAGGTCACTGGAGACCTGTTCTGCGGCGAGGAAGGGATCGTCGGTCACCGCGATGCCGTTGGGCTCGGGCACGCCGCGGTACGCCTCGTCGGGCAGGCTGCGGGGTGCGACGGCGGCGATGAGGAAGCCGTTGCGCTCGTCGTGCCGGTCGAGGATGAGGAGCTGGGCGCCGTCCGGACGGGACAGGACGGCCGCCTGCCGCAGCGGGTGTTCGGCGAGGGATTCGGCGACGAGGTCCAGGTCCCAGATGCGGTCGGCCAGTTCGGCGACAGAGTCCTGGTCATTGGCGGGGTGGTGGGTGCTGCTCCAGGCGCCGGGGAGTTCGCCGGCGAGGATGTCGGCGAAGGAGGCGAGGCGCTCGGAGTCTTCGTGGTTGTGCATGGAGTCCTTGGCGGGGAGGGGGTGGTGTCAGCGGCGCGGTCCGGCGGCCACGGGCGGCGGGGGAACCGAGAGGGCGCGCGGTGGAGGCGGGCAGGCGCACACGGCGGACCGTTCGCGTTCATCGGCCGGGACCTCTTGGGTGCACGCGGCGCGGCCGGGGTGCGGGGCGTGCCGGTCGGCGAGGTCATTGCGGGTGTGCACGAGGTCGGTGCGGATGACGCCCAGGCGTTCCTCGGCGAGATAGCGCAGCCGCTGCGCGGTGTACGGGGCAGCCGATGCGCCAAGGCCGTCGTGGAACTCGGCTGCGGCAGCGAGGATTTCACTGACGGCGTCGAGGACGCCATCGCAGGGGGCAGTCAGCTCCGTCAGGACCTCGGCGACCTCGTCGGTGGTGGTCGCCTGCCGGATGAGGTCGGGCGAGCTGGGCCACCGAGGCACCCAGTGTCTGGTACTGAACGGGTCGGCGGTCGGTCTCGAAGGCCGGATCGCAGTCGACGTGGTAGCCGACCGCCCGCAGCCGGGCCACCGCTTCGGTGGCCAGGCGGCTCTCCTCGTCCTGCGTCATGCCGGTGGGAGTGCGGTGGTAGGTCTCGTGAAGGCGGTGGATGGGCACGAAGCCCGCCCGTTGAAGGACACTGTGGGCTTCCCGATCGCCGCCGCGGGCAAGGACCTCCTCGGAGTGCGGGTCGCGGCGGATGGTCAGGTAGCGGTCGGCCGGAGGCAAGGGAAGCGTTTCTCCTAGGGTGAGTGCCGGGTACGGCTCCGTGGGGCCGGTACCACTGGTGCTGCGGGCGACCGTTTGGAGCGGCTGGTCAGACGGGCGACGGCGTCATCGAGGTCCTGCTGGATGCCGTAGAGGCGGCGGGCGATCAGCTCCAGCTGGTGCGCGGTGTCGGGACCGGTGCAGGGCAGGAGAGAGGCGCGGTGCGCGGTGTGCTCGATGAGGCCGCGCACGGCGGCCAGCGGACCGGACTGCTCGTCGGCGAGATGGGCGAGGACGGTGGCGAGCTGAGCGGACGCGGTCGGTACGGCCCTGGCCACGTGCCGGTCGTCGGGTGCGGGGGTGATGGCGGTGAGGTGCAGGTCCTGCTCGATGTGGCGGGCCTCAGAGGCCAGCCGTCGCAGCAGGTCGGCGGGCTGATGCTGCCAGGTGCCGTCCTCCCGGATGAGGTTGGCAATCAAGTCCAGGCGTCCGGACTGGGCGTGGACGGCGATCCATCGGCAGCCGGTCAACTCGCCGGGGTTCTGGATGCCAGCCGCGCGAGCGAGACGGTGAGCGACCTCCGCCCACTCCGCCCCGTTCAGCTCACGGTCGTCGGGGTGGAGTCGGACGTCGATGTGCGTGATGGCCCTCCCGTTGCCGCGGGGTCCGGCGGCGAAAGGGTGGCGGAACACAGGTTCTTCGAGGTGCTCGGCCCACTGGACGGCGGACCACCCCGAGCGCTGGTCGCCCTGGGCGGACCATTCCAGGCCCGCCCAGTAGGCGACCACGGTGTGTTCCGACAGGTCCTCCTCTGCAGTCACCGCGCGTCTCAGGGCTTCGCTGAGCGGGCCGTGCGGAGCGTCGCAGGGTTCGTTCAGGCGGGAAATCACGTCTGAGCGGCTCCGGTGAGTCGGATGTGATGATGCAGATCCCTGGCCACAGCGGTCAGGGTGCGTTCGCGTACGAGGTCGGCGTGGACCAAGGCGTCTCCTGGCGGGAGCAGGTCCAGGGCCTGGTCGATCGCCGCGATGGAGGCGTCGTACCGGCCGAGTCTGCGCAAGGCGCCGGCCTTGCGGAACAGGGCGATGGGGTCCGTGCAGACGTCGAAGGGCGGCCGGGTGCTCAGAGCCAGGAGACGCTCCGCGCCGTGGGGAAGGTCCTGGCCGAGCCACAGGCCGTGCATGAGGACGTGCAACGTCTTGGTGTGATCACCGGCCTCGTCGAGGACCTCGTCCATCAGAGGCAGAGCTTCGGGGCGGGACTGGCCAAGCAGGGCAAAGGCGTACAGGGCCTGGCTGTAGCAGTCCAGCTGCGACCGCTCCTCTTGCGAGAGCCGATCGATGAGCTGCTGGAGCGTGGCGCAGCGGAAGTCATACCGAAGGGTGCTCAGTTCCAGGTGGCGGAAGGTGCGGACGCTGACCGGGTCGGGGTCGGCGGTGGTGGCGTGGTCGGGATGCCACAGACCGCGGACGCTGTTGCCGGCGGCGCGGGCGGCCCAGGCAACGTCGGCGCAGACTGCGGCTGACTCCCTCCAGTCGGCGTCGAGTTCACGCAGAACGGCTGCCAGGCGGGCTGGCCAGAAAGGGAACGAGGTGTCCTTGGTGGCCCGGGTCCGTGCCCGCGCTAGGGCCAGGGCGCGGCCGGGGCGGCGGCCAGGAAGGCTCACCGGCTGCCCCGGGCATCGGCGATGTGGACGAGCTGGCCGAGCGCCGTGGTGGTGTACCAGCCGCAGTCGATGACCGCGTCGGGGTGGCCGGCGTACTTCGGCAGCAGGTGATCTCCCATGGCCCGCAGGTAGATCATGCAGTCCGGGCAGTGGCGCGAGAGGTGCACGAGGTAGCGCGGGTGCGCGGTGATGAATGTCTGCGCTCCGCCGTTGGGGTCGCGCAGCCGCCAGCCGTCCTCGTCGGTCGGGGTGTGCCAGGACGGGGCGACGACCTGCATCGCATCCCCCCACAGCTCGCCCCCCGCCACACCCTTGATGACCACGACTTGGTCGCCGGCCTCGAAGTGCCCATGGGTGATGTCCCGACAGGGGGTGAGGGGATCGGGTGTCGGTGCGAAGGCCGGGGTGGACGGCGGGGTCCAGGACGGTGGGAGCATGCGGATCCTTCCACGCTGTGCGTGTGGCGGCGGGAGGATCAATGGTCCGCAGGATCGCCGGTTTGGTTAACCGGCGATCTGCGGCTATGTTCCGCACGGTTCGACTGAACCGGTTGTCCGTCCCCCGGTTCTGCGGCAACGCGGCGTCTGTGGAGCTGAGCAGGCCGGAGTCGCCTGCATCGTGACGGTCGCTGTCCGCCCCGAGAACCTGTCCGTAGTCCTCACGCGTACATGCCGGCTGATGTCTCGGCGAGCTGCTGATCGCGGCGCACCCCGGCGCAGTGAACCCACACAGTCACTCCCTGTGGCGCACGTCACATCGTCCTTGTTGGCGTGGCGAGCTATGGCGGGACTCGTTCGTTCGGATCGACGCTTGACGCTTAAGGCGTGCAGAAAAGGGCGCGTGACCTGCGGATTTCCATCCGGCCCAAAGCTGGCATTGTTTTCGATGTCGGGAGGACGGTATTCGCTAATTTACCCACCGGCGGGGGTGTGGCAAGTTATACGCGTCATTCCTCGCCGGGTGGCGAGATGGCCCCTGTCGCGGGTGGTACGTTAAGCCTGCCCACCTTTTCCGGGGGAGACTCGCATCGGGAAGGGGGTGAAGGACGTGGAGAGTGCTGGTCAAGATGCGCTTGAGGAGCCGGAGCGGCCCTCGTTCTGGCGTCGCCTGTGGGCACGCCGGAACCGATGGCTGGAGACGGCGGAACTCGTAGCGCGGCTCGGCCGGGTCATCGTGGAAATCGCCCACGTGATCGGGTTGTAGCGGGCTTGGCCAGGATGTATTGCCGGGAGCCCGCCGCGTGCGGCGGGCTCCCGCGTCGTCCACGCCGACCCGGACGGGGTCTGTCGATGCTTGGAGGGCTAGGCAGGCCCCGTCGTCGTTGTGGATGACGCTTAAGACTCTACCACTGAAATTGATTTCGCCAGCGATCCGCGAATTTGTTTCCGGTTGGCTTTTCGGTGATCCCGGTTCGATGAGATTTCACTTGGCGTCGAATCTGATCGCAAATCTTCGTTCTGGGGTTTCGTTGTGCTTCTGTCGATCGAAATCTCGGCGGGATTATTTGAGGCGTCACCCGTTTGGGTGGCTGGGTTGGAAAGTCGGCTGTCCCGGCCGTGAGGTATTTGTGAGGCGCTGGTGCGTAGGCGTTTCACCGGCAGCGCGTCTACCGGGACCCTCTTCCCGCAGGTTGAACCCCTGCTCAAGTCGGCGGTCTGATGTGCCGGGTGCCGACAGTCGCCCAGCGCCTCTCCGTCAAAGTTGATCAGCCATTCGGGTGAGGGTCGCTCAAATCCGCACCGGCCGGGCATCCCGGAGTGGGGGGTCAGCGGAAGGGGTTCTCCGTTCCGCGATCGTTTTCCGTCGCGGCGTCGAGGAGTTCGAGCAGGTCGGCGCCGTCTGTGTCGCGCTGGTCGATCCACCAGCCGGCCCGGGTGATGGTGCGGGCCTTCTCCTCCAGCTCTGCCCAGTCAGCCTCGTCCCAGGTGCCTTCGACCACGAGCGCGGTGTGCGCAGCGGTCATCAGCTGATGACGAGAGCGCTCGCCCCAGTCGAGGGCCTTCTCGGGGCCTTCCAGCGGCGGCATGTCGAACCTCTTGGCCCACTCGGCGGCGGCCTGCTGTTCGGTGGCCCGCTTGGCGGCGAGCCATTCCTCCTTGGAGGCGGTGTCGTTGCTGCGAGCGGCCTTCCAGCAGTCGGTGCAGTCCCGTTCGCCGAGCCAGCGGGCGAACCCAGCCCGCCGGTCGGCGGCGCGGTCGGACAGATCATGGACGACTTCGTGGCCGCAGGCGTGCTCGACGGTCCACTTCGTGCGGACAGCCATAGATCGATCTCCTTGAACGGGTCGTTGTGAGTGAAGGTGGAAGGGGTCCGCCGAGTCCGCAGGCGGTCCTACGCTCGGCGGGCGGCGGCCGTGCTACGGGGCGGCGGTGTGGGCGGTGTGGTGCTCAGGGCGGGGCGGGGCCGTATCCGCGGCGGCACCGGGGTGCGGTACGGCGGCAGCACGCCGACCGTGGCGGCGAGATCGTCGGCCGCGTCGTGGACTTCGCGGGTGAGGAAGGCGAGTTGCCGACCAAGGGCGTCGAGTCGGGCGCCGATCTGCTGCCCGCGGACGGTGTCCAGGGCGTAAGAGAAGCTGGCCGCGGTATCGAGGAGGCGCTCCAGCCGAACCAGGGGACCGGCTTCATAGCCTTGCTGCGAGGCGGTGAGCAGAGCCTCGGAAACCTCGCCGGCGGTGCGGGCCTCGATGACCTCCTGAAGCAGCTCCCGTACAGGCCGCTCGGGCGTGGGCTCGGGCCGGTTGAAGCGGGACGCGGCGTCCGGCCGCAAGACTCCCGGAGGGACTGCGCGAGGCAGGGCCTGGCCGGCGGCCGATTCGTGTTCGTAGCGCCCGATCACCTCCCAGCCCGCCGTATCAAGGTCGCCCGCCAGGGCGATGACGGTGGAGGCGTCGTCCTCAACCAGATAGGCGAGGGTGACAAGGCGACCGTCGGCCGCGTACCAGGACTCGATCGGGTCCAGCTCGCCCCGCCGTCGGGCAGCGCGGGCCTTCTCGGTCCACAGGTGCTTGTCCTCGGCGGACAGTTGGGGGCCGGGCTGATGGTGCTGGTCGGCGAGGTCGGCTGCGACGGAGCCGTAATCGGCCCAGAAGGCCAGGTGCGGCCACACGGCCGTGTGCTGCTCGTGTTCGTCGGCCGATCCCGGTGCGGCGGGATGGTCCAGCACGCGAGTGATCTCGCTGTGGGAGGCGGCGAGGGCATCGAGCAGGTCACGCCAGGCCGCAGTGTGGGGGGCCGAGGGCAGTTGGTCGAGGCTACTGCGGGCAGCGTGGAGCAGCTGGTGGCCCTGCTCGGCGAGGTGGGTGGCGTAGGTGGCGAGGGCGGCTTGGGTGCGGCGGCCTCGGGCAGCTGCCGAGGCGCCGTGGTGGACCGTGCGGCCGTAGCGGTCCCGGGTGGCATCCAGTGCGGTCTCGGTCTCACGGTCGATGACCGCCATCCGCAGCCGGAAACCGCGTGCCCGCTCGGCGAGCTTCGCCGCGCTGGGCGTGGTGGTGTCAGAGATCGGGTTCTCCTGGCGGACGGTTTCAGCGGCGGGGTGGCCGGCTGGGCGGCGCTTGGGCGGTCATGGCCGGTGGCCGTGCTGGCGTGGCCGGAACCTCCTGGCCGGGTGGGTGAGGACGAAGGCCGGGGTCGAGGTGCACGGGGTAGCGGGCGGCGGTGAGCATGTCCGCCGCCCAGGCCGCGTGCTCGTTCTCCCAGCCCTGGCCCAGGTCGAACGGCAGCCGTATCCAGTGTCCGCGCAGGGCCGGCAAGAAGAGGAACCCGGCTCGGATCAGGATGTCCCGGGCGAACGCGTCGATCGTTCCGGTGACTTCGACCTCGCCACCCCGCCCGCGGGTGATGCGGATCGTCTCACCGTCGGGTGTCATCGGGAGCGTCCAGTCGGCAGGTGAACGGTCGGGGCGTAGGTGGGCTTCGGCGGGATCGGTCGCGCGGCCGGTGCGGTGATGGTCGGCGCTACACGGCGTTGGGGGGAGCGCATGGCCGCGGCCTGAGCAGTGCGGGCGCGACGATTCGAGACAGCGAGGCGCCGGGCAGGGCGCGGTGCAGTGGCCGGTGTGTCCGGGTCCAGGCCCATGTCGGCGGACACCGAGTAGCCCTGGGCCCGCAGGTCGCGGACGGCTTGGCGGGTGCGGCGCGGACCGTCACGGTCGGGCTCGGTGAGGCGGAAGAGCCCGGGACGCTCAGGGATGGGCTCGAACTGCTCTCGGGTGAGGAACCAGTGGGCCAGGTGCGCGGGCATCGTGGCGGTGAAGGAGGCGACGAAGCCGTGCTGGGGATGAGTGCCGAAGGCGAAGTGAGTACCAGGGTCCAAGAAGGTCGGGTCTCCTTTTAAGAATCGGGTGCCGTCAGCGGTGGCGTGCCTGGCCTGGTGGGAGTCGGCGGGGCGGCTGAGGAAGGACGGCAGTGGGGCGTGGGCGGGGGGAGGCAGCGCGGGCCTGGCGGAGAAACCGGCGGCTGTGGGCGAGCCAGGTCTCGATGGCTGGCCCGGTCTGCGCGTGGTGCTCGGCGCGAGCCAGAGGAACGCCGCTGCTCAGGTCCTCGCGTACCTCCTGCGCGGTGAGGAGCGCGGCGGCGAGCTGGTCGAGCACCTCGGCGTCCTGCGGCCACAGGCTGGTCGCGGGACGGCACTGGTCGAGCAGCGCCGGGGCGTGGTCCAGGACGGTGAGGAACTCCCGCCACGCCTTGTCCAGGAAGCCGCCGGCCGCCGTGGTGAACACCGGGGGTTCGGCCCCCAACGCCCCGCCGGGCTCGGTGGCGATCCGCAATTGCGCCCAGGAGTCCCACTCCGACTGGATGAGATCGAGGGCCTCGGCCACGTGCGCGATCCGGCGCTCGTGGACGGCGCGGTCGTAGGCGGGCAGGTACCGCTGGGCGATCACCTGCGCGGCACGGCCAGGGAACGGCGGCAAGGTGACGCTGCGAGGAGCGTGCGGATCGTCGAACCCCTCACCGAACGGCTCGGGTGCGAACGCGCCGACGAGGTAGTCCGGTTGATGGCCGGGGCGTTCGACGAGGAGCAAGGTCGTGCCCGAGACCGGGTCGGTGAGGGTGGCGGCGTAGGGGATGCGGTGGGTCCGTACGGCTCGGGCGAGTTCGCCGCTGTCCCACAGGTAGGGCACGAGGTCTTCCTGCCACACCGGGTGGGAGTAGATCTCGACCTGCGTGTACCACCGGCCGGGAAGGAGGCGGGCGATGTCCCGGGCGACATCACCGATGAAGCGCTGGCTGCTGGCCGTCACCTGTATCCCGCGCGCCTCGGCACTCTGGGCCAGGTGGGCCAGGGCGCCTCTGGCCGCCGCCTCCTCCGCGTCCGCGTGGGGCACGCGGTACACACCGGCCTCGCTCCGGCGGAATCCGGCATCTTTCAGCACGCCTTCCGCGGACTTGTACTGCTCGCCGGTCGCCATGGCGACCACGCCAGTATTGCGGCTGTAGGCGAGGGTGATCTGCGCGTCAGCCACTCAGGGCCTCACGGTGCAGGAGCGAGTGCAGGCTGCGGCCGTACTGCCAGGCGTGCTCGCGGGCAGCCGTCTCCAGCTGGCCGTAACCGGGCTGCGCGGTCATCTGCCCGGGGTGCTTGCGGTAGCGGTAGACGGGCAGCGGCAGCAGGATTCCGGGCGTGAGGCTGGTGATGCCGATGGCCGTCATGTAGTCCTCGCCTTGGACGAGGCCGCCCATCGGGGCCGCGCGCACCAGCTCGGTGCGGGCCAGGATGGTGGTCGGTCCGATGGGGATGGTGTCGGCCGGTGAGCGCCAGTACGTCCAGACGTCCCCTGGCTCGTGCCGGCCGGGCGGTGTCGGGCACCGCCAGAGGGTGGTGGTGCCGTCGGGGTGGAGGTCCTCGCTCCACCCGGCGCACCAGCCAACACCTGCCTGCTCCAGGGCGCCGAGTCGGGCGGCCATCGCGTGGTCCGGGAACAGGTCGTCGTCGTCCGCCCAGTTCACGTACGGGGTGCGGACGAGGTTGAGGGCGAGGTTGCGGGCGCAGGCCGCGCCGACGGGCCGCGGCACAGCCAGGATGCGCACGCGCGGATCGCTGGCCAGGGCTGCCGGCAGACGTTCGGGGCCGACGCCGTCCAGGGCGATGACGGCCTCCCAGGGCACGGTCTGCCGACAGAGACTGCGGTGCATGGCGGTCAGGAAGCCGAGGCGGTCCTCACGCAGGCGGGTGGCGATGACGACCGTGATTAGGGGGGTGGGCAGGGCGAGGTCTCCGGTGTGCAGGGGTGGGGGTGCTTCAGCGGCGCGCGGCCGTGCGGGGCCGTGGCGGGGCCGCGGCCCGAGCGGTCTGCGGGGGCCGGGCCGTGCGCGTGGAGGTGGTGGCCGGCGAGGGCGTGGGCGCGGGCCAGTGCGCTGGATGGTCGCTGAAGCGGGTGCGGGGGTCGGTGTCCCAGCCGATGACCGGACCGGCGTCGGCGTGGGGCACGCTGATCACTTCGATGCCCTCGAGGCGCAGGACATAGCCCCACTGCACGTCCTGGTCGGCGGCGGTCTGTTGCGTGACCGTCATACGGACCGGTGGGGAGCCGTCGGGGGTGATGAGGTGGTCGAGGGTGCTGCTAGGCCAGTGCTCGCCGCCGGTCAGCGCCGTGACGACCTCGGGTGGCGCGCCGGTGAGGAGGTCGGTGCCCAGCTCGTCCCAGCCGACGGCCACGCCGTCGACAAGGTGCTGGGTCATGGCTTCGACGTCGCCTTTGAAGCGGTATTTGAAGGCGGCGAGGAGCAGGGGCAACTTCGCGCTCGGCTGGCCGTCGAGCTGGACGTAGATGCCGTCATAGCCGCTGGTGGTGGGGCGGGCGATGAAGGAACGTGTCGACAGAAGGAGCCTCCGGGGCTTGGGATCAGCGGCCCGGGGCAGTGCCGGTCGGTGATGTGCCGGGCGGTGTGGGCGGGAGTCCGGGTGCAGTCCGACCCTGGGGCGGGCCGGGCGGGGGCGGTGTCGGGTCGTACTCGGCGCGCAGGATCGCCAGGTCCGCTTGGTGGCCGAGGGCCAGTGCGGACAAGGTGTCGCTGGCCGCTTTCATCAGCATGTTGGGCGGTGAGCCCAGCTCCGCTCCGCGGTTCTGGCCCCGCCACCTGGCGGCGGCCACGAGGTACTCACTCACCGCTTCGAGCACGGGGCCGGCGGCATCCAGCAGGTGCTGAGTGACTGCACTGGCCTGCGCGGGGTCTCGGCGGCGGCGAGGGCATCGAGATAGGGGCCGAGGTCGGGCGCCGGCAGCGGCTGCTCGGGCAGCGGGTGCCGGGCCAGGAACGGCTCGGCGTCCCGCCTGGCCCACCGAAGCAGGTCGTTGTCGGTGGCGATGCCGTAGCGGGCGGCGGCGATCTGGTCGGCGTCGCGGCCGACGTTGTCGTACAGCTCGAAGTCGGGATCTCGCAGGACCGGCTCCTAGGCCGTGTCCTGGCGATCACGAGCGGAGCCAGATGACGAGCGCGGCTGCGGTAACGGTTCCGAGGTAGACGTAGCCGCGCTTGTCGAACCTGGTTGCAACCGCGCGGAAGGTCTTCAGTTTGTTGATCGCCCGTTCGACGGTGTTGCGCTTCTTGTAGCGGTCCTTGTCGAAACCGGGCGGTCGGCCCCCGGAGCTGCCGCGTCGGACCCGGTTGGCTGCCTGGTCGGCCTTCTCCGGGATGACGTGCCGGATTCCGCGTCTGCGTAGGTAGCGGCGAGTGCGGCGGTTGCTGTAACCCTTGTCGGCACTGACGCTGTCCGGCTTCGTACGTGGCCTGCCGCAGGCCAGCCGCGGCACGCAGATCCGGTCCATGACCGCCTCGAACTGGGTGCAGTCGGCGCACTGCCCGGGCGTGATGACCAGCGAAAGCACCCGGCAGCGGCCGTCCGCGCTCAGGTGGATCTTGGTGGTGAACCCGCCGCGCGACCGGCCGAGCGCCTCACCTCCCTCACCACCTCCGCCAGCCGGTCGACCAGTTCCGCCCAAACCCGAGCGGCTCTGACCGCCTGGGCCGAGCCCCCTTTGATGGCGGGCGGCGGAGCGTGCCGGGCGCCGGCGGCGTGATGGTGTGCGCGCACGGACGTCGAGTCGACCGAGACGTCCCAGTCGATCTCGCCAGCCGCGTCCGCCTCGGCCTGGATCCGCCGCAGCAGCCGCTCCCACGTTCCGTCCGCCGACCAGCGGCGATGCCGCTCGTGCACCGTCTTCCATGGTCCGTATCGCTCCGGCAGATCGCGCCAGTGCACGCCCGTGCGGATCCGGTACAGCACCCCGTTCACGACCTGGCGGTGGTCCCGCCACCTGCCACAACGCCCATTGCTGACCGGTAGAAGCGGCTCCAGCCGCTCCCACTGAGCATCCGTCAAGTCACCCCTGTCTCCCACAGTCCTATCAACGACTGGACTGATCGTCGGGACGTCTTCCAACCTCCGGCGTTGCTCGGTACGACGGCTGAATACGGTGGAGGGACCCGGTTAAATGAGAGGACGCGAAGACGTGGATGTGTATGAGGCCGTGGACAGTCGCCGGGCCGTGCGGGCGTTCAGCGATGAGCCCGTGCCCAAGGAGGTACTCGAACGAGTGCTGACCGCAGCGACGCGGGCTCCGTCCAGCGGGAACCTCCAGCCGTGGCATTTGTACGTCGTGACCGGTGAACCCTTGGCGGAACTCAAGCGGACCGCGACAGCCAGGGCACGGGCGGGGGACCCCGGCGACGAGCGTGAGTACCCGATGTACCCGGACGGGCTGGCCTCGCCGTATCTGGACCGCTTTGCTGCTGCTGCCGCCCAGCGGTACGAATCGCTGGGGATCGAGCGCGACGACCCAGACCGGCCCAGGAAGATCGCCACCTTGAACTCGGAGGCGTTCGGGGCGCCGGCCGTCCTGTTCTGCTACCTCGACCGGACGATGGGGCCCGGACAGTGGGCTGACGCGGGGATGTATCTGCAGACGGTCATGCTGTTGTTGAGGGCCGAGGGGCTGCACAGCTGCCCCCAGGTGATGTGGACGGTGTACCGGAAAACTGTCAGCCGGGCAGTCGGAGCCGATGACGGACTCGTGCTGTTCTGCGGCGTCTCAGTGGGGTTCGAGAAGGAGGGCGTGCCGCAACTGCGCACCGGGCGGGCGGACATGACGGAAACGGTGAGCTTCATCGGGGTGTGACAGTTGGACGGCCGAGATCGACAGGACAGGGCCTAGAGGGAGAAGTCGGGGACGGTGGGTTTGGCGTCCGTACGGCGGCAGCCGTAGCCCAGCAGGCTGGAGCGCTTCGGCATGGCTGCGACGGCGGCGACGTCGGAGCAGGTGAAGGTGTAGGTGAAGGCAGGGGCCGGTGCGTTGAGCCAGGCGCGGTCGAGCTTGTCGGGCACGATCTGAAGCCCCGGGGCGGTGACGGCGTCGTGCTGGGTGTGCGTGTGGGAGAAGATCACGAGCGCGCCGCTAGCCGTCTTCAGCGCGTATGCATCGGGGAACTGCGTATCGGCAGAGGCGAAGCGGGTGGTGCCGCGTGTGCCGAACTTGCGGGTCGTCTGGTCGTGGACCTTGATCTGCCGCCGGGATGCCTCGGTCGAGGTGAAGACCTTCTTCCCGGTCTTCTCGCCTCCAGTGGCGAAGTTGTCCGCGATGGCCGTGCGCAGCACGCCGACCGGCGCGGCGAGCGAGGTGGAGGAGGCGCCGACTGCGGTGGCGTAGCCGTCCTTGTCGAGGGTGATGTCCGGCAGCTGCTCGGGGCCGTCGATGTCGACGGCAGCGACCATCTCCCAGCGCTTGGCCTTCGTGTTCTCGGCCAGGACCAGCGCGCGGGCGTGCTGCTTCCTGCTGCCGGAGCGGGTGACGGCGGCGAACCACCGTTGCTGGCCCGGCTTGATACGCGGGATGTAGACGTCTGTTGCATCGAGGTCGTAGGACCACGGCCGGTAGGGCTCGCGGTCCGACCTCGGCAGGGCCGCCGACTCCTTGAAGTCGGCGGACGACATCGCATACAGCGGTCCGTCCTCGATGGTGTCGAGGAGCTTGGTGTCGCTGGTGGCGTTGGCCTTGTTGTTGATCTTTGAGTAGCGGGCGATCTGGGCTAGGGCCTCCTGCTTCGCCAGCGCCGGCTCGGCGGCCGGCGTGGGCTGCGCGGTGCGGTGCGGGGTGGCCGTGGTGCTGTCGTGGGTGTTGCTGGAGGTGGAGCACGCGGACGCGGTCAGCGCAACAGCCGCGGCGGTGAGCAGGAGTGTGGTGCGGCGGACGGATGTGTGCAGGGGAATGAGGAAACTCCCGGGGCATCGTGATTCAGCGGGTGCGGGCTGGGACGGCCGTCGGCGGTGCTAGGGCTGGCCGTATCGATCGGGCGTCGGCGGCGGTGCGCAGGTGCTTGGCGGCACGGGCGAGGTGCGCACGGCTCTCGGCGAGGCGGTCTACGAGTTGCTGGTGTGCGGTGGTCATGGTCCGGTTGCTGGCGTGGCTGGGACCTTGGTGGCTGAGATCTGCGAGGACGCCGAGGCAGTGGACGGCGCCGCCCAGAGCGGCGAGTGCGGCTCCGGCGGGCTCAGCAGCACGGGCGAGGGCGAGTGTGGTGCGGCGTTGGGACGGCGTGACCTGGTTCGGATAGCGGGCCGCGGCCCGGTGGCGGAAGGCGCTCTCGCCGGCCAGGTAGCCCAGCAGCCGGGCCAGGTGCCGTACTTCATCGTCCAGGATCTCGCTTAGCCCGGGGTCCGGATGGACATGGTCAGGGAGCGGGAGCTGGTCGGCCACGGTGTTGATCCGGTCGGCCACGTCGTGCAGCAGCATCCGCTGGTCGGGATCGGACAGCGACGGTGTTCGCACGGGGATGTCCAGGTCTATCGCCGGGCGGAGGGCTGTCTCGCGCCGGGCGGCGTGCCCAGCGTTGGTGCTGCCGAGCGGGACGGACGGGATGCGGTGGGGGCGGCGTGCCGGAAGTTGACGCCGATGCCCTGGGCGGTGAGCCGGCGGACCGCGCTCTGAAGCAGCAGGGCTCGCGCCTCGGCGCTGTAGGAGGCGGGCAGGACGAACGCCGCCTCGTGCGGGCTGTACTGGAAGTAGCAGCCGTACAGCACGGCGCGGGCCTCGGCGGGCACGCTGGCGGACGGGGTTCCCACCACGCCGTCGGGGTACCAGATCAGCGTGAGTGACTCGCTGACCTCCGGCGCGGCGGCCCGGTGCGGTGGGTCCGGCTGATGGAGGGCGTTGCGCCGGACCGCGTCCAGCGCTCGGGCGTAGCGGGGCAGGACACGGCGGGCGACCTGGGCGGCGGCACGGACCGGATCGTGGCGGACGGCGATGCCGTTCGGCTCCTCCACCCCGCGGAAGTGGTGCGGTCGCACACCCTCGGGCTGCAGGGGCGCTACCAGGTACTGGCGGGGGCAGCGGGGGCGCGGTATCACGCAGAGCTGTTCGCCGGCTGGCCCGTCGAGGAAGGCGGTCGGCGGGTCCCAGTCGAGCAGGGCCGAGTGGGTCGGCCCGCAGTCCCAGACCCGGTTTGCGATGTGCGGCTGGTCCTTCGGCGGCGGGAACCCGGTGTACCGGCGATGCCATTGCCCCGGCAGGTGCACCGCGAGTTCGGTGGCGAAAGTGCTGAGAGTGTGTGAGGACAGGTGGGTTCCTCCTGGAGGTGGGAGAGGGGGTATCGGCCAGGGTGGCAGGGAGGGCGTGGCCGTCCAGGGTCAGTGCATGCGGGCGTCGGTGTCGAACAACGCCAACTCGTGGCTGTGGAGCAGGTGTTGGACGATGAAGGATCTGCCGGCGACCTTCCACAGGCCACGGCCGCGGTTGAGGTGGGCGATGGCGTCGACTTCGACGGAGGTCAGGCCGAGCAGGGAGGCGGCGGCGTGGAGCTGGTCGGTTTCCTGCCGGTAGATGATGCGGGTGGAGCAGTCGGCGAGGAGGCCCTCGGCGAGCGCCCGGCCCTGTGATCCGGCGTCGCCGGCGGTGAGCAGGTCGGACAAGCGGTGGATGACCATGAGGTTGGCGATGCCGAGTCCGCGGGAGAGTTTCCACTGGGCCTGCATGCGCTGCAGCAGGCCGACGTGGCGCATCAGGCGCCATGCCTCGTCGTAGACGATCCAGCGCCGGCCGCCGTGCGGGTCGGTGAGGGCGGACTCCATCCAGGCGGAGGCGCAGGTCATGGCGAGGACGAGGGCGGTGTCGTCGCCGGATCCGCCGAGCCGGGACAGGTCGATGGTCAGCATCGGCGCACGCGGGTCGAAGCGGACGGTGGAGGGCGCGTCGAACATGCCGGCGAGGTCGCCGTGGACGAGGCGGCGCATGGCGTGGGCAAGGTCGCGGGCGGCGTCGCCGAGGTGGCCGGACATCGTCCCGGCGGCCTCGTCGAGCTGTGCGGGGTTGTTGAGGGCGGAGGCGACGTCGCCGAGCAGCGGCGTGCGGCCTGCGCCGGCGGCGCGGCTGACTGCGGCGTCGAGGGCGACGTCGAGCGCAGTGTGCTCCATCGGCATTAGATCCCGGCCCAGGACGGTCCGGGCCAGGGAGCCGAGCAGGAGCAGGCGCCTTTTGCGGATCTCTCCCTCCCAGTCGGCCTCGGTGATGCTCTCCGGGCGCGGGGCCGCGTCCAGGGGATTGAGGCGGCCGGGCAGCCCGGGACCGAGGGCGACGGAGGTGCCTCCCAGCGCCTGGGCGACCGGTGTCCACTCGCCCTTCGGATCGCAGGGCACATAGACGCGGTATCCGAAGGCCACGGACCGCAGGGCGAACGACTTCGCGAGCGCGGACTTGCCCTGGCCGATCACGCCGGCCAGCAGGATGTTGGGGTTGGTGAAGCCCTCGATGCGGCCGTAGAGCGCGAAGGGGTCGAAGACGAAGCTGGCCTCGGCGTGGACGTCGCGTCCGATGTAGATGCCCTCGGCACCGAGCCCGCCTTCGGCGAGGAAGGGGTAGGCGCCCGCCGCGATGGCGGTGGTCATGCGGTGTGCGGGCAGTGTCAGGCGGTTCCCACGGGCGGAAGCCCGTCCGGGGCGTCCGCCCGGCGGATAGACCGGTGCAGGGGTGTCGTGCTCGGCCGGTGTAGGGGCAGTGGCCGGGTGAGTGGCTGTCTCGGCGCGTGCTTTCGCGGCGGCTTCGGCGAGCTGCCTGCGGGCGGCGCGCCGGGCGGCGCGGTCGGTGCCGTGCGGGGTGAACAGGGGGCTGGCGGAGGCGCGGCGGGCGCGGCGGGCGGGCCGGTGGTTCATCGGGGGCCCTCGATTCGGCGGGTGGTGCTCATCGCGCGCACGAGGTGGTGTGTGGTGCGCGGTGCAGGTCGGTGGGGGTGGTCTTGCGGCGGACGATGTGGCTGGCGGCGAGGTGGCGCTGGCAGATGGTGAGGAAGGGAGGGCCTTCGGGGAGCTGCCCGGGGCGGCACTCGGTGGAGTCCGTGGACGCGGCCGGCAGAAGGTGGAAGGCCGTGTGGATGTCGGTGGTGGCTTGCCACAGCCGGGTGCGCGCCGTGGCAAGGTGCCGTCCAGCTGCGGGATGCGGGGGTCGTGCTGTGTCGGCCAGCTGGTCGAGGAGCCGGTGTAGTTCTGTGAGGTGGGCGTGGAGGGTGTCGAGGTGCGTCCGGTCCGGGTGATGCGCAGACGTGGGGTGGCTGAGGGCGTGGGCGTGATGGCGGATGCCCGCGGTGGCAGCACGGAGATAGGGGTGCGAATCGGGCTCGCTCGGGCGGATATGGGTCAATGGGAGGTCCTTGCCGCCGGGGATGCGGGAGCGGGGGCCGGGGGCGAGCTGGTCAGGGGAACGGGGAGGCGGGCGCGCGAGGTTCGGGCGGCGTCAGGCAACGCAGCGGGTTCTTGTTCGCCGCGCAGGTCGGCGTACTCGCCGTGCGTCGGAAGACCGGGGTGGCTCTGCTGCGGCAGATAGACGATGTCCGCGCCCCGGCCGTCCGGTGTCCCGGCGTCGGCCAGGAGCCACTCGTGCCAACTCGGCAGGCCGGCCAGGATGCGGGCTGCGTCATTGAGGTTCAGAGCGTTGACGACGAAACTCGTGGGGGCTTCGCCGCTGTGCCGCTCATGACCGGCAAACGTCAGGGTGAAAGGGCGTGGCGCTGGTGGGCCGAGGAGACTGGCGAGGCGGTTCCGTACGGTGTCGAGGTGGTCACTGGCCTCGATTGCGGTGGTGATGCGGGCGTCGTCGTATTCGCGCAGTCTCTCCTCGACCACCTCCCCCTCGGCGTCGCGGTACTGGTCGAGTACCGCGCGGTGGCGGGCGGCCAGTTCCTCGCAGGAGATCAGGAGGGCCTGGAGTTCGTGCAGGAGACCGGCGTGGTCGTTGATCGGTGTCAGTGCGGTTCCGGAGGCTTAGAGGGTGGTGCGGGCAAGGGGTAGCGCCGCGACGGCGAAGGCGTCGGGCTGCTGGTACCAGAGCCGCCTGAGGTCGACGCCGGCGGTGACGGCGGCGGTCTCGATCTGCGCGCAGGCGGCGTCCAGGGCTGCGTCGGTGTCGGCGGTGACGGTGATCAGGCCGGTCAGGGCGACGTCGGCGTGCCCGGCGATCAGCTGGCGTTCGCGGCTTTTGACGTCGGCGTACTCGATGGAGTCCTCTTCGCTGTCGACCTGCCCGCGCCGGGCGCGTTCGGAGGCGTCGGCGATGATCGCGGCCTTCTTGCGCTGGACGTCGCGCAGCGCGGACTCGAGCCTCTGCGGGACGTAGGTGAGGGAGAGGGTGCGGCGCACGCCGGCGGTGAACATCAGGCCGTGCAGGAAGCCGGCGCCCATCTCGGTGCGCGGCCAGTTCTCCACCCAGTAAGTGGTGTGACGGGCGGAGTCGGTGGCGACGCGGTCGTACTCCTCGACCTGGACGACGGGCCCGGCGGCGGCCGGGTCGGCTTCCGCGCGGCCGGTCGGGGACCACTGCTGGAGCGCGGCGAGCGCCTTGGGGTCGTAGGCGGTGCGCACGACGGCGGCGATCTCCCGGGCGGACAGCCACCCAGTGATCATCAGCCCGGCGTTCCGGGCGGCCTGGGCGATCGAGGCGGTGGTCTGTTCCATGACGGTGAACGCACCGGGCAGTCCGCCGCCGGCCTGGGAGATGAGGCGCTTGGCGGCCTTGAGGTCGAGGGAGATCGCTAGATACGTCTCGTGCGGGGCGGCGGCCGGTCCGGCCGAGGCGACCAGGTCTGCGTACACCTGTCCGGCGACCGGTGCTTCGGGCCGACCGTGCTGGGCCCAGTGCCGGGCCAGAGTGTCACCGGAGTCGGGGACGGTGCGTTCCAGGACCTGCACAGTGGCGACGTGCCCGGTGCGGGCCGTGCCCGCGAGCGCACGTCCCCAGCCGTTGACGTTGTGGTTCTGTGTGGCCGGGTCCAGCAGGGCGAAGGCACGGCTGCTGACGCGGGCGACGGCGGTGAGGGTCTGCTGGTGCGGATCGTGGACGGCGGCAGCGCCGTTGGCGGAGTCGCCGGGGGTGACGACCTTGAGGGAGGCGGCCGTGCCGGGCAGGTGGAGGATCCCGTCCTGGCGGGGCCGGGTGACGGGCCGGGCCAGCCACAGGGTCTGTCCGTTGTGGCGGCGCCAGGCGAAGCGGGCGACGATCGGGGCCCAGTCGATCAGTGAGCGGCCCTGCCGGCGGATGGCGACCAGGGCGGCCACTGCTGCCCACAGCGGGGTCAGGACGATGGCGCCGAGCAGTCCGGTGGTGAGGACTGTGGCCAGGAGCAGGGCCAGCGCGGCGGAGACGAGGACGAGCTGGTGGAGGGTGAGGCCGAGCAGGATGCCTCGGCGGCTGCGGTGCGGGAACTTGACGGTGGCCGGGGATATGGCGAGGTCGGACAAGGAGGATGCTCCTGGAGCGAGGGCCCGGGGGCGGGAAGGACCGTGAACCTTCCCGCCCCCAGGGATCGGGCATCGGGCAGGAGATCAGAGACCGTTAGCGGGCGGCGGCGGTGAGGCTGGGCCGTTCGCTGCGGAGTTCATTCCGGCGGTCTGTGTGCCTGCGGTGGGCGGAGCGCCCTGTGGCGGCGGGGTCGTGGCTGGCGGCGCGGACTGCCATCCGCCGCTTTGGCCGGCAGCTGCGGCACCTTGGCCGAATCCGCTCCCAGTGGGGCTGCCCGTGCTGGTCGGGCTGCCGCCCATCTGGCCGCTGGTGTCGTCGGCGACGTGGGTCGGCGGCGGCTGGACCGCCTGCTCCAGACCGGACTTGGCGGAGCTGCCGCCGGAGGAGCCACCGGAGTCGGCGCCTTGCGCAGAGTCCTGTCCGTTGCCGGACGAGGGGGAAGCGATGTCGCCGGGGAACCCCTGCTGGCCGGGCACGGTGTCCGGGCCCTGGGGAGCAGCTGCGGCTCCGGCTGCGGCACCGCCGGTTCCGGCAGTGGCCGCCATTGCCGCGGCCTTCCGGCCCGCGCGCTCGGCGTGTTGCCTGGCCAGCTGCGCGCCGGCTCCGCCGGCACGGTGCAACGTTTCTCCGTCGGAGCCTTCGGCCGCCCAGTGCACGAACTTGAACGTGGCGTATGGGCACAGCAGGACCAGGATCATGACCACGATGCCTGCGAGGACGTCGGCAAGGGCGGCCAGGCCGTCCTTGGCGTCGGTCTTGCCCATTGCCGCGACGCCGAGGACGAAGACGATCGTCATCAGCAGCTTGCTGGCCACGAGGGTGGCAGTGGCCTCGATCCAGCCCTTGCGCCAGCGGCGCGCGACTTCCCAGCCGCCGCCGGCCCCGGCGAACACGGCGAGGGTGACCATGACCAGGATGCCGACCTTGCGCACCATCATCACGCACCAGTACAGGAAGGCGCCGATGGCGGCTCCGATGCCGGCGAAGACGGCGACGAGCCAGCCGAGCCCGGCAAGTCCTGGCAAGGAAGCGACCTTGACCATGCGGCGGACCGCTGAGGCGATGTCCGTGTGCGCCGTTTGGAAAAGGCCGGCGGACAAGGCATCGGTCACTTCGATCGCGACGGTGGTCAGGGCGATGGCGGCGAACGCGAAGATCACACCGGATGCGGTGCCGGTGAACGCCTGCGTCAGGGCCTGGCCGTCGCGGCGGATCGCGGCACGGACCAACTGCGCGCAGAAGGTGGCCACGAGCATGACCAGGCCGATGGGCAGGATCGTCTCGTAGTTGTCGCGGAACCATCCCGCGTTCAGATCGACCCGGGTGGTGGCATCGACGGCCTTGGACGCCAGATCAGCCGCGGACGCTGCGAGTTCACCGGCGCTCTTCGCCATCCAGTCACCGATGTACTTACCCGGGTCGGAGGCGAAGTCGATGGCCTCGCCGACCGCGCAGACCTTGTCCGCGACGGGGAGATCACAAAACCCCATGAGGACTCCTTCAGATCAGGGCGCGACGCGCGGGGCGATGGCGACGAGCGAGCAGTCGGCCGAGGGACGGCACTGGACGGCGAGGGTGATCGAGCGGTCCTCCGCACCGCCGCCGCCCCCCGCCCAGGTGATCGTCTGCTTGCCGGTAACGGTGACCGCGTAGATGTACGCCTTGGTGATCGCGGCAGGGTCCTCCGACAACGCCTGTTTGAAGGCGGCAGGGTAGTGGCCCTCGGTGATGGTGGCGCTGGCGCGCTGCTTCTGGTCCGCCATCCGCGACCACAGCACGGGGTCCGGTATCTGCGCCGAGACCGAGGTGAAGTCGCCGTACTCGCTCTCCTTCGTCATCCACGCCTCCATGCCGGCCAGCTGCTGGGCCTGGCTGGTGGTGCGGGTGTCGTAGGACCAGAGCATCTTCGCGGCGGCCTTGGCGAACTCCACCGGGTCGGAGATCCTCGGCGGCCCGGCCACCGGGCCACTCCCGGAGGACGGCTGGCCTGTCGGTGGGACCGAGCTGTGCGTCGGCGGCGGGATGGGCGGCGCAGCGTGAGGGCGGTTGCTGCGGCCCGTGAAGAAGGCGGTTGCCGCAGCCAGTGCGAGCAGACAAGCCAGGCCGACCGCAATCGCGATGATGCGACGATTCGGCGCCCAGCCGAGGCCGTATCCGGGGAGGCGCTTGAGCATCAGTGGACCTGCGACCCCAGACCGGAGAAGAAGGCCACGATGCCGTTGGCGGCGCCGAGGCCGAGCGCTGCGCCGGCGGCGACGGTGGCGCCCTTCTTGCCGTTGGCCTCGGCCTGGTGGCCACCGGTGTGGTGGCCCCACGCCCACACCGCGAGGCTGACGGCGAGAGCGCCGACGACCGCGATGATCGCGAACATGTTGATGCTGTTGACGACGTTCTTCAGGACGGACAGGCCCGGAAGGCCGCCGCCTTTGGGGGAGATGCCGGGATCGTAGGCGAGCTGGATGACACGGGCAGCGAGTGGTGACACGGGTATGGAGGGCTCCTTGCGTGCGCAGGCCAGAAGGCGCTGGCGGGAGGGGGAGTTGAGAAAGAGGGGTGCGCCGAGCGGCGCGAGAGGGGCCGGCGTCAGATGACGCGGCGGGCGGCGAGGACGACCCAGTCCTTGATCGGCGTGATTCGCACCGGCTTGCCGGTCCGGGGGGCCTCGATGACCAGACCCTCGCCGATGTACATGCCGACATGCTCCGGCCGGGCCGCGGTGCCACGGCTGAAGAGCAGATCACCGGGCTTGAGAGCTTCCAGTGAGACGGCCTTGCCTTCACCGACCTGCGTGTACGTGGTGCGGGTGAGGGTGATGCCGGCGTGTGCGTACGCCTGCTGCATCAGCGAGCTGCAGTCGCAGCGGGCCATGGCATCGGGGCCGTGGGCATTGGTGCAGGACCCGCCCCACTGGTACATCGTGCCGAGCTGCTGCATCGCCCAGACGATCGCCTTGCGGGCTCGCGGGTCGGTGCCCTTGGGGATCTTGTATCCCTTCGGCACGGCGCCCTCGGGGATCGGCCCGAAGGACGAGCCGTCGGCGGTGTCGCAGCCGGTCGCGGGGGCGGGCTTGTCGTCGGTCTTGCCGGTGTCCTTCTCCCCGGAGTCGGGGAAGGTGGCGGCAATCGCCTTCTGCAGCGCGGTCGCCAGCGGTTCCCACTGCGCGTAAGCGTCCGGGTAACCGGAGCGCTGCACCGCTTGGGCGGCCTGGGTGACGGTCATCTGCTGCCAGCCGTGGACCTTCAGCAGCGCCTTGTAGAACTGCTCGGAGGCGTAAACCGGATCGTGGATCTGTGCGGCTGTGCCCCAGCCCTGGCTGGGGCGCTGCTGGAAGAGTCCGAGAGAGTCACGGTCGCCGCCGCCGAGATTGCGCAGCCGGCTCTCCTGCATCGCGGTGGCCAGCGCCACGATCTGCCCGTGCTTGGGAATGCTGAGGCTGATGCCGGTGGCGACGATGGTCTGCGCGTTCGGGATCTGCTCACCGGGCAGGTCCAGACCCTCGACGTGCACCTTGGAGGCGTCCGCACCGTCGAGGATCTTGGTGACCTGATCGGTGATCTTGCTGGTGTCCACGTTGGAGAGGCAGTCGAGCGAAGAGGTGGTGCTCTGGGCGGCTTCGCTGGAGGTGGCCATCATCATGGCGCCACCGCCGAGGAGAAGAGGGGAGAGGAAGACGACGCCGATGCCGGCGGCGAGCCCCTTCAACCTGCGGTGCCCACGCGCAGATCACCGGTTTCGGGCAGGGGCGGGTAACAAGACGTCATGCAGGAGTCCTTCGGGGTGCAGTGTCCGGCATGCCGCGGCAGCGCAGGGAGTGGAAAGGGACCGCAGCGGGCCGGGGCGGGCGAATCAGAAGTAGCTGGCACAGGCGAGTAGCCGCTCGCCGTGCGCGGCCGACAGGTGAGCTAGGTGTGCGGGGGCAGGGGAAACCTCCACGAGACAGAGTGGGGAATGAGCCATCGGCGGTGTGTGCCGGGCGGTTCAAAAACAGTAGGCCCAGATCAGCCGTTGACCAAAAAGTCGGCGTGAGGTGCCGGAATCCGGCCCCTCAATAGCGCACTTCTTGGGCGTCGGCCGAATCGCGTCTACAGTTTTTGAACTCCCCTCGCCTTCCCCGGACTATGGCCACGGGCCTGTCTAGGCCCGATCTCCGGCCAACGGGGCTTGCCAACGCGAGGGCATTCCCACACGCACTGTCACCCGAATCGGGGTTCCTCTTTGTCTTTTTCCCTGCATCAGGGCGACGCTCTGAGCGTCCTGTCCAAGCTCCCGGACGACTGCGTCGACGCGGTCATCACCGACCCGCCCTACAACTCCGGCGGGCGCACGGCGAAGGAGCGCACCAGCCGCTCCGCGAAGCAAAAGTACACCTCCGCCGACGCCAAGCACACCCTGGCCGACTTCACCGGCGAGAACATGGACCAGCGCAGCTACGGATTCTGGCTGACGCAGATCATGACCGAGGCTCACCGCCTCACCAAGACCGGCGGCGCGGCGCTGCTGTTCACCGACTGGCGGCAGCTGCCCATCACGACGGACGCGATTCAGGCGGCCGGCTGGCTGTGGCGCGGCGTCCTGGCCTGGCACAAGCCCCAGGCCCGGCCCCAGAAGGGCCGTTTCACACAGAACTGCGAGTTCATCGTGTGGGCGTCGAAGGGTGCCATCGACGGCGCTCGCAACCCGGTCTACCTGCCGGGCATGTACTCCGCGTCCCAGCCGTCGGGCTCCCAGCGTCAGCACATCACGCAAAAGCCCGTTGAGGTGATGCGCGAGCTGGTCAAGATCAGCCCGCCAGATGGCACGGTCCTCGATTTCTGTGCCGGTTCCGGCTCCACCGGCGTGGCCGCTCTGCTCGAAGGGCGGGACTTCATCGGCGTGGAGAAGACCGAACACTACGCGTCCATCGCAGCCGACCGGCTGACGGAAACGATCCGCCAGACCCTCGGCCAGGACGACGTGCTCCTCACCGCCTGACGCCCCAGCACTGCCACATACGAATCCGTGTAAACCACCGTGTGCGGCTGATGCGCTACCGGGCTATGCCTTGCTACCGGGCTTTGCCTTTCCTTATTTCCGCGGCACCCAGGAGGTCGTTTCTCTCATGTCCGAATCCGTAGAACCCCCGGTTGACGGAGAACTTGAGCCGGTTCGCATCCCGGACGCCCAGTTGGAGGGGATCGAAGCCAGTGTCCGTCGGCTGATGGAACAGACCGCGGAGCAGGCCCGGCAGCTGGATCATCTCGCCTCCGCTCCGCCCCCGGGGGGTTCGCCGTTCGCGGCGTTCGGCATGCCCGGGTTCGGTGGACCGCCGGCACCAGCGGTGCCGGAGCCGCGGCCCATCTTGGAACTGGAGGGCGAGGCGTACGAGGACGAACTCGACGCCCTGTCGGACTGGGTCGACGACTTCCTTCTCCCGATCTACGGGGCGGAGGTCACCACGGCGGCGCCCTGGTGCTTGCAATGGCAGGAGCACAGCGACGTCGTGGCCTGGCTGCATGCCCTGTGGCTGGCCTACCAGCAGCACAAGGACCCCGAGTCGGGCCTGGCCGGCATGTTCGTGTGGCACCGCGACTTCCTCACCCACGCCATGGCAGCGATTCGCGCACCCGGTGGCCCCCTGTCCGCCTGCATGACCTCCCCGGAGCGTCCCGCGCACCGCCTCCTTCCCGGACCTCCGCCCTCGGACCGCGCGGAGAAGGAGTCCGCCGAGCCCCAGGGCCCGGGGCCCGGTGAGTACGGGCTGGCGTCATGAGCGAGGGGCAGGAGCCGGTCTTCGGCCTGAGTTTCGATCCCCGTGCCCTGACCGACCTGCTCCAGGAACCCTCCGACATCCGTGATCTCACCCTCGCCTACCTGCAGGAAGTGGTGAACGCCGAGCGCTTCGGGCTCCGCCTGACCGGCGATCTGGAGGGCTACCGCAAGCTGTTCGTGGACGCCCGTAAGGACTGGCGGGTCGTCTACGGCATCCGCCCGGCGCCCGAGTCATCGGCACACCGGCGGGAAATCCATGTGGTCGCTGTACGGCCGCGGGCAGGCAATGACGTGTACGACGAGGTCGGCCGCCGCCTGGGAATGTCGCGCCGACCGCTCAGCGCCCGAACCCACGCGGCACGCTCCCGTTCCCCGCAGCTGGCCACCCGCAGCCCCGTACCCAGGCCGGCGCCCCTGCCGTCCGCCATGCCGGGCCTGCCCCGCCCTGCGCAAAGGCCCTCCCCGCTTCATACCCGCTGACCACGAGGAACCGCCTATGACTCCTGATCCGGCGCTCCCGGTTGCCCGGCGCGCTGTGTCCCAACTCGACCCTCGCATCGAGGCAGCTACCGGTCATGACGTCGACACCCTGTGGGCCCACCGCGACCGCGGCATTCTCGACGAGCCGCACAGCGAGCTGGTCGACCGGCATCGGAAACTGGCCCAGGCCGAAACCGGCGTCACGTTCTACCGCACCCTGCTGCACCGGCTGTCCTCGGGGGAGTTTCCCGTCGATGCCGCCATGTTCGAGCGGATCGACCGCACCGTGGACCAGCTGAAGGAGGCCGCCGCAGCCCGTGATGCTGCCGAGCAGCGGGTGCTCGCCGTGCTGGAGCCGATCGAAGCCGCCGCCCGATCCGCCACCCCGAATCGCGGAGAGGCGCAGATCACTGCGGCTGATCAGGCAGCGCTGCTGGCCATCGCCGGCGGCGCCAAACTCTACGAGCATCTCCTGACCGGCCGGCTGTCGGTGACCACCGCCTCGGGCACCCGCGTCCCCTACGCCGAGCTTCAGCGACTCCAGTCCGCCGGCTTCGTCGCCCTCGATACCAGCCATCCCGTCCATGCCGGCCAGCCAGTCAGTCTGACCGACGGCGGCCGTGCCGCCCTGGCTGCCAGCCGCCGTGCGAAGCCGAGCAAGGCTTCGGTGCCGGCGGCGCGGCCGGGAGCGTGGCCGTCCGCTCCCGCACAGCGACGTTGACCCGAAAGACCACATGCCCACCCACAAACCATCCCCACCCGCCGACCGGGACCGGCCCCCTGCTCTGACCTTCCGGGTGGACGACCTTGACGCCGACGAGCAGATCAGCGCCGCCTTCTTCCGTCTCGTCGGCGTGAACGAAGACATGCTCGTCTCCCTCGCCGAGCACCACAGCGCTGATGCCGTCCGCAGCTTCTACGTCCTGTACGACGGCTCGGCAACCTTGGACCACCCGGGTGTGCCGCAATACGTCGCCCTCTACCTTCAACGAGACCACCAGGGACGGACGTTCACTTTCGAGCGGGCGACATTGCCTCTGCCTTCGATGGCCCAATCGTGGCTGATCCACCGGGGGTGTCCCCCCGAGTCCCTCGCACTCGACCCCGACCGGGGCACCACACCGGCCGACGAGGCGACGCGGGCCTTGGAGCAACGGCTCATGAGGGACGGGGACCACTACGCCCTCGGCTGGTCCTACACCCGGGACGACCCCGACGACTGGGTCACTCTCGCGGTATTGCGCGCCCTGGACGAGAGCGCCCCGTCCTCATTCCGCGTCGTGGTCGAGGAAGTCGATATCGACACGGGAACGCACACGCTTCGCGAGGGCGGCTTCGAAACGGTGGAAGAAGCCCTGCAATGGTGTGACGACCGCCTCAGCGGCGTGCGTAAGGCTCTGCCACCGGTCCGCCCGACGCCATCACTTTCCCGCCGTGCTCCCGTGCCGACCCCAGCGACTTCCCGGCCCTCGGGCCGTTCACGCTGAAGCCCCGTTTCCGGACGGCGCGGCGAAACATAGCCGATGATCGCCGGTTGGCCAAACCGGCGATTCTCCGGACTCTTATACGGCCGCCGGGACAACACCGGTTCGGCACTTCCCTCATTCCTTCCTTCCCGCCTGGAGGCTACTTCCGCATGCGCGCAACCCGAATAGCCGTATCCGCCGCAATCCTCGGCGCCCTCGCCCTGCCGATCGCGGCGGCGACCACAGCCACGGCCGCTCCGAGCAGCGCCCTGACCTCCCAGTCCTGCAACGACCCTGGTCCGTGGGTCATCGGCACCAAGGCCGTGACCATCCGCTCCAAGGCGTCGGCCAAGTCCACCCCCGTCGGCATCCTGTACCGCGGGCACAAGTTCACCGTCCACAAGACCAGCGGCCACTGGCGCTACATCACGGACCGAACCACCGGCGTGAAGGGCTGGGTATCCGCTACCTACGTCTACCGCGACGTCCCTATGTGCCTCGACTGAGACGCGTCCACCAGCAACTCGACTGCACCTCAGCGCTTTTGAGCGCTCGCTTCCCTCTCCCTTCGCGGCCGTTAGAGGACGCCTGTCCGTCCAAGAGGAGTCTCCTTTGTCCGACGCTCCACCCGATGCGATAGACGATGTCGTGGATGTGCTCACCGAACAGATCGAAGCCCGTTTCGGAATGAGCATGGATCACTTGAAGGCTGCCGTCGCCGCTGCGCCGACCGCCAACTCCAATGCCACCGACGTGGTCAAGTGGCACGGCCTTCTCCTCGAATCGCAGGCAGTGCTGGAACGCGCGGAGGACACCCTCGTGGCCGCGCTGGAGAGGCAGCCCAGTGAGGTCGACGATCCGACGATGGAGTTGGCCCATCGCGTCGACGCGGCCGTCACCGCCCGGGACGGGCGGGCGATGGTCGTGCGGTGGCTTCTCGACCTGAACGCCGTGGGCAAGCAGGGCCTGGCCGCCCGGCGGCTGGCCCGCTTGCGCGGGCGCCAGGGACCGGCCGTGCCCACTAGCCTTCCGCCGAGGCCAGCGACCACACCGCAGCCAGGAAGGAGCCTTGCGCGGTGAGCGTCCGGCTCAAGCCCAGCTCCGCGGACGACCGGCTGCACGAGGTCTTCGGCGTCCCGGTCCGCGGCCTGTACACGGCAGCGGTAAGTCCCGACGCCTCCCCGGCGCTGTCCCGGGCACTGGAACTGCGCTCCTTCCTGGCTCTCGCCGAGGAGCAGGTCGCCCGGGTCCGTGACCGCGTCCACGAGGCGATGGCCGCAGACCGTGACATGGACGAGCTGTCCGCCGAGGACCTGCGGATGGACGCGCAGTGGCTGGAGGCGGCGCTCGACGCCTGCGACGGCTACCGCGCCGCGCTGGATGACCTGCTGCGCACCATGCCCCCACCCGGGCAGCGCACCCGGGCCGTCCGCACCGCGCAGCCAACCCTCGCCACCGTCCTGCCTCCGACCGCCCCGGCGCCCAACGGTGCCGGGGCGGCCCGGGCCCGCCGACTGTGAAAGCTTCCGCTTGACCCACCCGACGTCCGCCGAGATCGCCGGACGGATCGAGGACCTCTACGGCGCCCCGCTCGCCGCCCTCGCCTCCCATGCTCAGGACCAGCCGCCTGGCATGCTCTCCGCGCTCCTCGGCCTGCACGACACGCTCGCCTTCACCGAGCGCAGCATCGCCTTCCATCGTGAGCGACTCGCTCAACTAGTTCACCCCGAGCGGCACATCAGCGCCCACGAAGTGCCGCACGTCCTCGACTGCGCCCGCCGGCTCGCGGAAGCGGTCGCCGTCCGGGATACCCAGGCGGTGACGGCGTCGGCGGTGCTGCACAGCCTGGTGCGCGTCGAGCCGCCCGAGCCGTCCCCGGCTTCGCCTTCCGCCGAAGTCGCCACGGCCCCTGCCGCTCCGGCAGTGAGCGCTGCACCGAGCCGCTGACCCTCACGCGTATCCGCCACTCTCACTGGAGCTTCTTCCTTGGCCCTCACCGGTCTGCCTCCCGACACCGATGCCGACGTCGCCCGGGTCACCGAGGCACTCGCCATGATCACTCCGCGCTGGAACGTACGGATCCTGCTCGCCCTCAGCGGGCAGCCGCTGCGCTACAGCGAACTCGCGGCCAAGGTGTCCTGGCTGCGCGACGGCCAGCTGCACCCCAAGCTGCGCCAGCTGTGTGATGCCGGCCTCGTCCAGCGCACTGAGCACACCTCGCGGCATGTCACCTACGGCCACACCGACCGTGCCGCAACGCTGCTGCCGGTTCTGCCGCTGATTGTCACCTGGGCCGAGCGGTATCTGGAGAAGTCCGACCAGCCGCTGCCCGCGATCGAGCAGGTCGAGGACAGTCTCACGCTCCTGACCCGGCGGCACGCCGCAGCGATCCTGTGGGTGCTCAAGATCCGGGGCGAGGCCAGCGGCCGGGCTCTGGCCCAGACGGTCATGCCCGGAAGTGACTGGACCAACATCTACCCACCGCTGCGGCAGCTCGTGGACGACGGTCTCGTTGGAACCGACGGGATCGGGCAGCCCTACCGTCTGTCCGCCGCCGGCGACGGTCTCGGTCCCGTCCTGTCCGCTCTGTCCGCCTGGTCCGCCGGCCAGCCCATCACCCGGGCCGGAGAGCACCCGGTCTGGGGGCGCCTCAACGCCGCACCTGAAGAGCGGATGTGGCTCAGCAGCCAGACACGGATGCCGGCCCCGACGACCGCGCCTGCACCGTACCCGACCGACCAGACGTCGCCGGTCTGGCAGCGCACAGCTCTGTTCTCCCACGCCACCCCGCCCCGCCCGCTGGCGGCACTTTCGACTGGAGGCCCGCGCCGATGACTACCTTCTTCCAGACCACCGGCCTCCGGCACGCCTGCACGATGCTGTCCACCCCCGGTCTGATCCGCTTGGTCTCCGAGATCGACGACAACGGCCCCATCCCACCGCGCAGCCTGACTCGCACCGTCCCCGACGTGCCCGTGGCCCAGCTGCGTCAGGCCGTCGAGCAGGCCCGCGCTCTCGGGCTGGTTTGCCACCGTCCTGGTGTCGGCCTCAGCCTGACACCGTCCGGATCGGGCCTGGCCGACGTCTACGACGGGATGGCCCGCTGGGCTCGCAGCCGCAGTCTCCCGGCCCCGGTGTGCGACTTCACCAGCCGTGTTCAGCACACCCTCTCGCTCCTTGCTGTGCCTATCGCTCTGACTGCGCAGGAAGCCACCGAGGAGTTCGAAGGCGCTCCGGCTACCGAGGCCGGTGAGCAGCAGGCCGGTCCGCGTGACCTTCTTACCCAGTGGCTGCGCGAGAACCCGCAGCTTCTCCAGGGCGCCGAGCCCGTGCTGGCCGCGTGAGCGCTGGCAGAGCCCGGCACGCCCGCCGCCCTTCCTTTTTTCGCAGCGTCTACCTGCCCCGATCGGCTGACGGCGCCGCGTTTGCGATGACCACCTACGGCATCCCGCTCATCGTGGTCGCGACGACAAGGTCGGCGACCCTGACGGGCGTCGCGTTCGCGCTGGAGTGGCTGCCGCGCCTGGTGGCGTTCACGGTGGCCGGCTCACTCGTCGACCGCCACGGCATCACCCGCATCTTCCGTACAGCGTGTGTCGGCAGGGCTCTTGTCGTCCTGCTGGCCGCGCTCCTGCTGGCGGCACCTGACTTCGGGGTGCCGGCGGCGGTGACGGTGATGGCGCTCGCACCGGTGAGCGGCTTCCTCACCGAGTGCAGCTACATCGCTGCGGAGACAGCCGGCGGCGAGGCGAGCCGAACAGTCGGGGACCAGGCGCACCGGGTGCAGTCCGTTTTGCTGGCCATCGACCAGACCACCATGCTGGCCGGGCCCCTGGTCTCAGGACTGCTGCTGGAGTACGGCGGACCGGCTCTCATGCTCAGCACACTTGCCGCGCTCTCCCTGCTCGCCGCCACCTTGCTTCCCGGCAAGTCGGCCATGCCGAGTCGTGACGCGCAGGGCAAGAGCGGTGTGAGGGCCGGTTGGGGCACTCTGCGTGCCCGTCCCGCCCTGGCCTGGCTGGTGGGCGGCCTGCTCGTCTCCAATACGGCCATCGCCCTGCTACAGGCTGCGATGCCGGTGATCGTGGTCACCGAGCTGGGGCGCTCCAGTGCCGATGCGGGACTCATCTGGTCCGCCGCCGCTGTCGCTTCTCTGCTGGCCATCGCTTGCGCGCGTCGGGCAATCGACCGGTGGGGGCTGTGGCCGGTCGGCGCCACCGCTGCCGCCATCGCCGCCGGAGCCACCCTCGCCGTCGCCCAGGCCGACACCTACCGGGGATACGTCCTGCTGATGGCCCTGCTGATGGCCGGCGAAGGCGGCCTCACCGTCGTCCTGCGCACCCTGCGCTCACACCTCATCCCGCCCGAGGTGTTCGGCAGCACCCTGAGCCTGACGATCCTCCTGCTCCTGGTGCCCTTCCCCCTCGCCGGTCTGCTGGTCGCGGCCATCCCGCCCGGCCAGATCGGTCACGCCGTCACCGTCACCGCGCTCCTGCAGGCCCTCGGTCTCTTCACTGCCTTCGCCCGGCTGCGCACCCTGCGCACCGCGCCTGCTTGAGCCCTTGCCCCGAAAGGAATCGACGCCCCCGCATGCCCTCCACTGTGCAGGTCGGATTGCCCGGCCTCGACTTTCCGCACCGGGACGGACCCACGATCACCGAACAGTTCCATGCCTTCGACGCCCAGCACCCGTGGATCTACCGGGCTCTTGAACGGCTCGTCGAGGAGCGTCTTGCTGGCGGAGCCGAGCGTGTCGGGATGAAGGCGCTGTTCGAGGCTCTTCGCTGGCGCCGGCCGCATGGGGTCCAGGGCCTGAACAACAACTACACCGCCTTGTACGCCAGGCGGTTGCTTGCCGCCCACCCGGAGTGGGCGTCCGTGATCGAGGTTCGCCGCCGGCGCAGCCCGTAGAGCCCCTCGGCCACCTGTCCATTTCTGATCTTTGAGGAGTTCGTTCTTGTCCGACCGTCCTGTCGTCCTGGTTGTCGCAGCCGCCGACATGGAAGCCGAGGCATACCGCGGCTACTGCCTTGAGTCCGTGGCTGCCGCCTACGACGTCGTCCTGATCACCGGCGAGGAACCGTCGTGGGAGGTGCCGTACATCCGGGACTGCGTGGTCGCCGATCCGACTGATCAGGCGGCGCTGTCCGCTGCCGGCCGCGCCCTGGCCGAACGCTACGACCTTGCAGGCGTGTTCACGTGGACCGAGTGGTACCTCGTGCCCGTGGCTCGCCTCGCGCGCCAGCTCGGCCTGCCCACCACCGCCCCGGAGGCCATGCAGGCGTGCCGCAACAAGGCCATCTCACGCACCCTGTTCGCCCGGCACGGCGTCCCGTCGGCCGCCTCGGCGAGCGTCCGCACCCTTCAGGAGGCCCGGGGCGCGGCCGAGCGGATCGGCTATCCGGTCGTGCTGAAACCGGCCGCGCACGCCGCAAGCATGGGCGTCATCCGCGCCGAGAACCCCGAACAGCTCACGTCCGCATTCGAGTTCGCGGACAAGGCCGCCGGTCTGGGGCGGGAGAGCACCAGCGTGCTGGTCGAGGAGTATCTCGACGGGCCCGAGGTGTCGGTCGAGTGCGTCACCCACCGCGGTGAGACCACCGTGGTCGCCCTCACCCACAAGACCGTCAGCGACCCGCCGTACTTCGAAGAACTGGCCCACTGTGTCGACGCCGCCGATCCTCTGATCCACGTGGTCGCCCCGGCGGCACGAGCCGCGATCCACGCCCTGGGGATCACCGACGGCATCGCCCATGTCGAGATGCGCCTGGTCGACGGGCGCCCCCGGCTGGTCGAGGTCAACGGCAGGATCGCCGGCGACATGATCGGCCACCTGGTCCAACTGGCCACCGGCATCGACCTGCCGCGCGCCGCCGCCGACATCGCCTGCGACCGTGCACCGGACCTCACCCCCACCCGCTCCTCGGCCGCCGCGATCCAGCTCATCTACCCGGAAACCTCCGGCATTCTGCGCCGCCTCGACTTCGACGGGCCGCACCCGCCGTGGCTGGAGCGCGTCCACTTCCAGAGCCACGTCGGCGACCAGCTTCTCCTCCCGGCCGATGGCGGCGACATGTTCACCGCCCGCATTGGCTACCTGATCACCACCGCGCCCACCGCCGACCTCGCCCAGGCCCGCGCCGAGCAGGCCGCCCGTAGTCTCCGCATCGACGTCACACCCCACGCGGCCGGCGCTACGGTCGTGGGCGGTCGGGCTGCATGAGCCGTACCGCCGCCTCCGCCCGCCGCAGCCGGGGGCTGCTGACCGGTTACTTCCTGGGCCTGGGCATGGTGATGGCTGTGTGGGGCGCCCGGATGCCAGCCGTCCAGCAGGCCGCCCACCTCAGCACCGCCCAGCTGTCCCTCGTCCTGCTCGCTGCTGCTCTCGGGATGGTTGCCGGCCTGTGCAGCGGCGGCCGGCTGGCCCGGCCTGAACGGCTCTGCCTCCTCTTGATCTTGGGAGCCGTCGGCCTGGCCGGGACACTCGCTGTCCTGGGCCAGTGCCGCACGCTGTCCTCGCTGCTCGCGGCGGCGCTCGCCTTCGGAATCGCACATGGCGTCCTGGACGTCGCAGCGAACTCCGCGGCGGTGCGCTGCCAGAACGCTTATGGCCGGCCCATCATGTCCTCCCTGCACGCCGCCTACTCGCTCGGAGCGCTCGGCGCCGCGGCCCTGGCCGCCGCCACCGCCCGCATCAGCCACAGCACTCTGTTCCTGGTGACTAGCCTGGCGCTGACCGCCGCTGTACTCGCTGCCGGCCCAAGCACCCTGGCCCTGCACGGCACCGATCAACCGCTGAAGCCCAACAACGCCGACTCCGGCGCTGCCCAGGCGGCACTGCCGCCCACGAGGCTGTGGCTGCTGGGTGCACTGGCAGCCGCAAGTCTGCTGGGGGAGGGGGCGGCAGCCGACTGGGCCGCCGTGCACATGCATAGCCTGCACGCCACCACGGCCGTCGCAGCGGGCGCGTTCGCCCTCTACAGCGCGGCCATGGCCCTGGGACGGCTGAGCGGCGACCGGCTCACCGCCACCTTCGGCGCGCCTGCCGTGGTCCGTGCCGGCGCGGTGCTCGCCGCCGCCGGGCTGGCCACCGGCGTCCTGGCCGACAGCGTGCCCGCAGCCCTGGTCGGCTGGACGGTCTTCGGACTCGGCCTGTCCACCACCGTCCCGTCCCTGATCACCGCGGCCGGGACCGGCGGACCGAAGGCCGTGGCCACAGTCTCCGTCACCGGCTACCTCGGCCTGCTGGCCGGCCCCGCACTCATCGGCGCCCTCGCCAGCACCACCACCTTGCCCACGGCCCTGCTGCTGCCCGCCCTCCTCGCAGCCGCCATCGCCTTCCTCGCCCACCGCGCCCTGGAGAACACCACCCCTTGACCCCTCCCACCGGCCTCGACGCCGTGATCCTCGACTACAACGGCGTCATCGGCCTGCAGCCCACCCGCAGCCAGTGGCTTCGCCTCGCCCGCATCGCGTCCTGGCCCGAAGACGACCTCACCGGATTCCAGCGCGCCTTCTGGAGCGCCCGCGAACCCTACGACGCCGGCCAGCTCAGCGACATGGCGTACTGGGCCCGAGTCCTCGGCTCCCACCCCGGACCCAGGCTGCTGCGCGAACTCCTCGCCGCGGACACGGACATGTGGACCGCCACCGACGAGCGCGTACTGTCCGTCCTTCGCCGCGTCCACCGGACGGGGCTGCCGATGGTGCTCTTGTCCAACGCACCCCGCCACCTCAGCGACGTGCTCGACACCCACGACTGGCAGCAGCTGATGACCCAGGCCCTGTACTCGGCCCGGCTTCAGGTGTGCAAGCCGGACCCGGCCGCCTACCACCACGCCCTTGCGGCCACCGGCGCAGGCAACCCGCAGCACGTGCTGTTCGTAGACGACCGTGCCGACAACTGCCATGCCGCTCGCAACCTGGGGCTGACCGAGCTCCACTACACCGGCCGGCCCGCCGACCTTGAAGCGGCACTGCTGCCCACCGCGTGACCCGCCCCTACCTCACCGTCCCAGGATCCTGTGCAACCCCACGACGACACCATCGACGGGGACGTCTACGTCTCCCCGCGCTACCTCGCCCGCGCCACCGCGATCGGCGATCCCGGCCTCGACCCGCTGCGCAACCTCGGCTGGGACCTTCACCACGACGACCTGGGCAACGCCTACCTGACCGCGCCCGACCGCAAGGTCCGCCTCGGCTACCTTCCCGAGGGCGAGGATGACGGCCTGTGGCGCATCAACGCCTACAAAGACCCCTTCGGCCCCCCTGTCTGGGGCGTGTGCTTCAACGACTCCTGTCCGACGGAGTTCGTCACCGCCTTCACCACCGCGCTCGCCGAGGCGTACCAGCAGGGACCGGACAGCTACTTGGCCAGGCCCGTCTCCGGGAGCAAGGACCATGACCCCTTCCTCGCGGTCGCACCACTGATCAACCGGGGCTGGCTCATCGACCGGCCCCGCTGGGGCGTCTTCGCCGTCCAGTCACCCGACAAACTGGCCGGGCTCGAATACACCACCGGCGACCTCGACCCGGAAACCGAGCTGACCACGCGAGAGGCACGCTGGCAGCTGTGGGCCGGCACCTCGATCGACCGGCCTTACTGGTACGCCACCGCCACCACGGACACCCCCGTCGCCCTGCTCAAGGCCGTCACCGAGTGCGTCTCCGACCCTGCCCCGCTGCCACGCTGGCGGGAGGACACCTACAGCTACGTCAAAGCCAAGGCGCAGGTCACCTCGATCATTCCGCCGGGGCCGCCGGCTCCGACCCCGCTCGACGTCCAGCGTGCCGTCGGCCGTAGGCCGACCGCCCGGCCCGCTGCCAGCGTCCCGCGCTGGAGCACCACCAGCCGACCCGCGCTGACCGGGCCGCGCCGCTGACATTCCCGGGAGACCCACGTGGCTATGCACGCCCGCGAGTTCTTCGCCGAACTCGAGTTGCCCTTTGCCGACAGTGCCGTTGTCGGCGACGTCTACTACGCCACCCCCGTACCCGGTGGCCCGCTGCGGCTGCGGATCGATTTCAGCCCCACCCAATGGGCCAACGAGTACGCCGGCCTCCGCCTCGCCACCCTCCACCAGGACCGAGGCGAACTCGATGTCACCGTCCTACGGTTCGCCGATCACAAGACCTTCGATCACCGCGACTCCACGCGCGGCCTTCAGCCGCACAACTCGGGCTACGGCACGTTCAAGGAGTTCAAGGACCGCCCCGACTGGGTGCCGTGGGAAGGCGCCCACACCAACGGCCTGCGCGATGCGATCGAGCAGTACAGCGCGGTGTGGTTCCCCGGCACCTGGCCCGCACCCGTACCCAGCCGAGCCGCGGGGCGAACAGCACAGCTGGTCCCGTCTCCGCCAGCCCAACGTAGGGCTGCGCGCGCCCGCTGACCATCACAACCCACAGGCAGGACCCTTTTCTGTTGCTTGACCCCTTCGAAGACCTCGATCGCGATCAGACGGTGCGAGTACTGCCCCGCCATCTGGCGGGTCCCGGCTCGGCCGATCTTCGTGCCATCTGGCCCTTCCCCTTCGACGACGACTGGTCCCTGCACCAGCCTTCCGTGGAGGAAGGGGCGGTCGCGTGCAGCCCGTGCCTTCGGCTCCGTACCGGCTGTGTCCCCGACCCCGACAGGCGGGGCGGCATGCAGTGGATCACCGCCGCACACCGCGACCCGTTCGGCGCGGCCACCTGGCAGATCACCTTCGATGGCACCACGCCGGTCGAGCTGCTAGGCGACGTGCACAGCGAACTACTCGACCTGTACCTCGAAGACCGACACAGCGACAGAGATCATCTGTTCCAGTCCCAGACGTCAGCGCAGGAGGCGTACGTCCCGCTGCTCGCACGCGGCTGGAGGCACACGGTCAAGACCGACGGCACCCAGATCTTCCTCGCCCCAGACACCCTTGGCGGGGTGCAGCATCAGTACGACCGGACCCTCAGCTCCCGCCTCGCGCCGGCCTGGCGAGTCTGGGGCGGTCAGCCGGACGAACCCCACTGGAGCGTGCAGTTCTCCCCATCGACGCCCACCACCCTGGTCGCAGCCTTCACCGCCTCCCTGCTTTCCACCGAGCCGGTAGAGCGCACCGTGAAGGACATCCCCTTCTTCACGCGCCACCACGTCTCCATAGCGGCGGCCACAACGGCCAAGCCACCCAAGCCGTTTACGCCGGTCCCCACGCCGCCCCTGAGGCCGGCCATGAGCCGAACCCGCTGACATGCCAGTACCACCACCAAGGAGCCCCTCTTCGTGCACGCCCGTATCGTCCGCGGCGCCCTCCGATCCACTGCTATCGCCGCCGCGTTGACCGGCACCCTTACCTGGGCACCGACAGCGACCGCACAGCCCGCCCAGCCGACGCCCTCCACCACCGCCCTCACCGAGAGCGAGACCCCGGCACCCGATGCCGGAAGCGTCACGCTCACCACGAAGGATCCGGCCGGAGACGTTCTCCAAGGCGCCTCGTACCTGCTTCTCGACGCCACCGGCCAGGAGGCCGGGCACGGCACGACCGACGCACAGGGAACGCTGACCTTTCCCGGCCTCGCCCCGGGCGTCTACCGGCTGAAGGAGACCGCCGCCGGCAGCCCCCTACACGACGTCGTCGCCGACCAGGACGTGATCGTCACGCCCGGAGGCACCACCCGCCTGGCTATCGTCGCCCCGTTCAAGCCCGCCCACGTCCTGCTCCAGGCCAGCGACGACAAGTCCGGCAAGCTCCTGTCCGGCGCCACCGTGAACATCGGCAGCGGCGACACGACCCTGCTCACCCTCACCACCGGGCCCAAGGGAACGGCCACCGGCGACCTGCCCGTGAGCAGCCGGAAGGCCGAGTTCTGGATCAAGGAGACCAAGGCTCCCGCCGGATACGACCTATACACGCGCACCAAGACCTTCACCGCAGGCCCCGGCGCCCCGGTCACCGTGACCGTCACCAACTCCAAGCGTTCGACCTCGCCGAATCCCACACCCACCAAGAAGCCCACCCACACCCCGTCCACACCGGGGGACAAGCCCACCATCGGAACCTCCGGCGGATCCGGGCCCAGCCCGACGACCTCTGACACATCCGACAGCGCCCCTTCGGCCGCCCCCGTGCAGGACACGACCGATGATGCATCGCCCACGGCCCCGGTCGGCTCCCTGGCCCACACCGGCGCCGACGCCAGCCCGTGGCTCCTGGGCGGCGCTGGACTCCTTGTCGCCGGCGGCATCGCCGCCGTCATTGCCGCTCGGCGCCGAGCCAGGACCGAAAGGGACGAGACCCCTGCCGACAACTGACCCCAGCTGAGCACAGCGCCCATTTGCCCCCGGCACCCTCGCGGACCGGGGGCTGTCGGCTGTTCAGCCCATCGTCAGGTCATGCACAGCCCGGACATGAACAGAGCCTCGGTCCCAAATGATCAAGGAAGTACGGGCGACGACGGCGTCCAGGTACACGAGGCGGACGCCGGTCTCGGCCGCTGCCTTCGCCGCGCCGCACGGGGTGACAGGGCAACTGGGACTCGTCGTAGTGGACGCTCGCGCCGGAGAAAGCCCTCCGATCGCGAAGCTGCCACCAAGCGGTCTCACCCTGCCCACCCTGCCCTGCCCGCGTCGCGCGGCCGACGCCGCCGCCAGTCCGGCCGGGTCAGCATCATGAGACCCATGGACGAGACGCGCGCCCAGCTCACTGAGGACGAGGTGAACGACCTCCTCGACGACAACCGCGACGCTGGATGGGAGGACGACGAAGCCTACGACTGGGATCGGTGACCTACGCGCAGGTCACCGGCCGGCATGCGACCACCGAGCGCCGGGCGGGGGCTGTCACACTCCCCGCCCGGCGCCCGGAGTGCGCGGAGGGCCAGCGGCTGCGTTCCCGGGCAGGCTGCCGATGGCCCGGTCTCTTGCGGTCCAGTTCGCTTCAGCCAGCGGCACGGAGCCGTTCGAGGAGTTCGTCCACGTCCGCCGTGTGCGCGTGGGGGGACAGCGCTGGCTCCAGGTCGCGGACCATCGTGACGCACCGAGGTGCGTTGATGCGGTTGGCCAGGTCAAGGGAACGGGTGGCGGTCTCGGCGGCGATCTCCACTTCGCCGTCGCGGAGGTAGGTCTCGGCCTGGTAGGTGAGGAACACCGCGCGGGTTTTGGAGCGGGTGGCCGGGAGCAGGGCGATGCCCTCGTCCATGAGCTGATGCGCCCGTCGCCGCTGGCCGAGTTCGGCAAGGCACCTGCCGCTGTCGGCTGCCAGGTCGGCCGTCCCCATCCAGGAGCACCAGGCGGGTGCCGGATCGTAGGACGGGGCGTGAAGTGCCTTCTCCGCGGCGGTCAGCGCCTGGCGGCACAGGCCATGTTCGTCGAGGGCGGCGAGGGCGCGGGCGTGCCGGAGGTGGAGGAGGGAGCGTGCGGCTGGGTGCTGGGTGCGGGGTATGGCGTGTTCGAGGATGTTCGCCGCGGTGCGGGCGTCCTTGAGCCACAGGGTCTGGTAGGCGAGGTCGGACAGGAGGCCCGCGCCGAGGTCGCGTTGGCCGGCGGCGTGGGCGTTGTGGAGGGCGGCGTGCCAGAAGCGGCCGGCCGCGGCGTGGCGGCGTTCGTCGAACTTCTGCCAGGCGATCGCCTGGCAGAGGGTGGCCGCCAGGGTGTGCAGGCGCTGTTCGACGGGGCGGGTGTAGCGGCCTTTGCTGATGATCTCGGTGACTGTTCTCAGGTGCTCGGCCAGTAACCGTGCGGTGCGCTGGCGTCGTTGGGTGGCGAGGCGGATCAGCTCGGCGCCGGCACTCTCCAGCCAGTCGACCAGTTCGGTGTCGACGTCGCCGCGCGGCGTGACCTGCGGGAGCTGGCCCGGTTCGGTGATTGCCCATTGGTGGGCGAGTGCGGTCAGGGCGCCGCTGGTGTAGGCAAGGAAGGACCGGCGGTCCAGGGAGGTCATCAGGGCCTCTCGCAGTGAGGGGGCGGCGTTGTGCGGGCCGAGCGGCAGCGGCTTGTCCTGGCCCGGGAGCCAGTTGGGCCAGCCGAGATGGGCGACGGCCGCGTAGTCGATGCCGAGGACCTCGGCGATCAGCGGCTGGGATTCGTCTTCGTCGGGGGTGGCCCGGCCGGTCTCCCACTTGGAGATGCGCGATCCGCGGGTGCCGTAGCGCAGACCGCGGCGCGCGGCGGCGCGCCGGATGCGGCGGGCCAGTTCCTCCTGCGACCATCCGCGCTCGATCCGGGCGTAGGCGAGCGGGTGGCGGATCTCGTCGTCCACCCGCCCATTGCACCACCGGCGGCCGGGCCCGGGGAGCTGTTCGCCAGGAGCGGGGATAGGGCGGGGATAGGGCTTGGTCCTAGGCACCACGCCCGGCAGGCGCTGTACTCGTCTGGTCTCGCCCGGCGCCCGTGCGACCGGGTGAAAGCACGGTGACGACTGTGTTCCTCACCGCCTCGTCCCGCCCGTCGGGCTGCACCGCACCCGCCCGCTCTACGAGGGCCGAGCAGGTCCTTCGTCCCTGCGGGACATCCATCGCTGTCGACGCACAGGGAGGGGGCCGCCATGTCGTACGACCACTGACGCCCGAGGTACCGGGCGGGCCTGCAGCGTGCGGGCCCGCCCCGCTCCGAAAGGATGTGCGATGCCGTCTGTGACCGACCGCTACAACCCGTTGGACGCGCAGATCCTGAACGACCCTTACCCGGTCCTGGCCGAACTGCGGGCGAGCGAGCCGGTGTTCTGGCACCAGGCCATGGACTCCTGGGCACTGACCCGGTACGCGGACTGCGTGCGGGTGCTGCGCGACCACGACACCTTCGCCCGCGACCCGCGGCGAACCGGGGGCACTGTGCCCGAGCCGTCCTTGAGCGTGCAGACGCTCGACCCGCCGCAGCAGAGCCGCGTCCGCTCGCTGTTCATGGCGGCGCTACGGGCCCAGGACCTTGGCCTCGTCGAGGGCCGCGCCCGACACCTGCTACGGGGGCGGCTCGATGCGCTGGCCGGTGCCGGGCCGTTCGACGTGGTCTCGCAGATCGCGGTGCCGCTGTCCGTGGCGGTCGTGGCGGACCTGCTCGGGGTCGAGCCCCCGCCGTACGCCGAGTTCGCCGCTGTCTCGGACGCCATCATGCGGAGCATGGACGGCGGGCTCGACCCGTCACTTGTGGAGCCGGGGCGGATCGCCCGTCAGCGGCTGAGCGACCTGGTCGACTCCTGGTTCACGGCTTCCTCCCGGCCCGGCCTGCTGGCCCGGGTGAGGGCCGCGGAACCCGGGGTGGACGCGCTCGCCCGGCTGTGCGTGAAGAACACGGCGCGGGTGATGTTCCAGGGCGGCTACAGCACGATGGCGGCCGCCGTCGGCAACGCGGTGGCCGTCCTCCTCGCCCGTCCCGCGGCCCTTGAGCGGATGCGCGATGCGGCGCTGCTGGCCACCGGTGTGGACGAACTGGTGCGCTTCGACGGGCCGGTGCAGGGCACCACCCGCGTGGCGGTCCGCCCGTGCCGGATCGGCGCGGTCGAGGTCGCTGCGGGCCAGAAGGTGGTGGCGCTGTTCGCCGCCGCCAACCGCGACCCGGACGCCTTCCAGGGGGCCGACCAGTTGGTGCTGGACCGTTCCCCGAACCGGCACCTCGGCTACGGGTGGGGTCCGCACTCCTGCATCGGCACGACCGTCGCCCAGGCGGGCCTGCGCGCCCTGGTCACCGCCCTCGCCGCTCACCCGGCCCGGCTTGTTGCCGCCGGCGAGGGCGTGCGGCGCCGCACCGCGACTATGCGGGCGTATCAGACGCTGCCCGCGCTCCTTCGCCTCTGAAACCCCCTCGGGGGCGTCCTTTCACCCGCGTCAGGAGATCCATTGTGCGCATCCTCGTCGGCAACCACATCGACCCGTCCATTCGTGAACGCGGCGACATGCGGGCCTGGACACAGCGCCTGTTCTGGTTCGCTCGCCCCGGTGACCTGCTCATCCTGTGCTGCGAGCCGGAGGGTGCGTTCCTCGACTACGTCCTGGGCTACACCGGCGTGAAGCACCGCGAGCTGACCGTCCTGGTAGCGCCCGCCGGAACGTGGCGCAACACGCTGCTCGATCCCGCCTCGCTCACCGCGCCCGAGTTCGTGGAGACGGTGCGGGCCGCCCTCGACGCCGCGGGCGGGCCGGATGGGGTGAGCGAGGTGTTCGCGCTGTGGCCGTCGGCCTCTGTTAGCCGCTTCGCCGCGGCCCTGGGCATCGCGGACCGGTTTCCCGGTGCCGCGTTCTTCGCCCAGGGCGGCGGGGAGATCGGCAACAACAAGGCGAACTTCCGTGCCCTGGCGGCGGCCGCCGGGGTACCGATCCTGCCCGGCCGTGTGTGCCGCAGCCGCGCGGAGGCGGCCGACGCGACCCGGGAGCTGCTGGCGTCGTCCCGGTGCGGGGCGGTCGTGGTCAAGCAGGCCCACAACGGCGCCGGGGTCGGCAACCAGCTCCTCGTACGCGATCCGCAGCTGGCGGTGGACCACGTCGGTGCCCGCCACCTGCATCACCTGGCGCCCGGCGCGGACGGCATCACGGCGTACTGGGATCAGCGCTGGATGTGGGCGAGCGGGGACGGCCGGTGGCCAGTCGTCATCGAGACCTTCGCACCCGGCGCGGACGCGGTGTACTCCGAGCACTACGCCGCCGACACCGGCACTTGGCCGACCGAGATGGGCCGCCTGCTCTACGTCGGCCGGCGCCTGAGCCACCAGGTCGTCCCCCTCGACCGGGTCAGCGACCAGGTGCGGGCGGCCCTGCTGGACGGCGGCACCCGCATGGCCGAGGCATACCGAGCCTTCGGCTACCGCGGGCACCTGAGCGCGGACGCCCTGGTGCTGCCCGACCAGAGCATGGTGTTCACGGAGGTCAACGCGCAGGTCTCCGGGTCGCTGCACATCTACCAGCAGATCGCCCGCCGCATCGTCGACGTCGCCGCCATCCCGCCCCGCCAGGTGGTCGAGTACCACGTCCCGCCCACCTGGGCCGTGCCCGACTTCGACACGTTCCTGGCCGCGCTGGACGAGGCGGGCTTGGCTTACGACCCGGTCACGCGGACGGGGGTGATCGTCTCGATGCCCGCGATCCCCCTCGCCCCCGGGGCGCCGGTGCAGTTCGTGTTCTGCATCGCCTACGACCCTGCCATCGGCTACGACGACGCGTTCGCCCGGCTCGCCGAGCGTTTCCAGACCCTGCCCGCCGCAGCCGTCGACGCCAGCGAGCACATCGGCCACGCGGCCGTGTCCTTCTCCTCCTGACCGGGAGCCCCGCCATGACCACCAGCACAATGGCGGCCGCCGAAGCGGCCCAGCTCACCCCCGCCTTCGGCCTCGACGCGGGCCGGCTCGCCGCCGAAGTCGCGGCCGTCACCTCCCACACCTGGAACGTGCAGCGCACTCACACCTACGGCGGGCAGGTCGGCCGGGCGGCCCCGATCGACTGGCGCGTCCTGCCGCTGCGCAGTCTCGGCGGCGACGCCGAACGCACCGACCCGGGCGGCCCCGGCCCCCAGCCGTTCGCGCCGACTCGCTGGCTTCAGCACCTGCCCTACCTCGCCCACCTCCTGCACCAGATCCCGGCCCCGCTGAACGCCGTGAGGCTGATGGCGCTCGGGCCCGGCGCCGTCTCCACCGCGCACTGCGATCCCAAGTACCGGCTCGACCGCGGCATGGTGCGGCTACACATCCCCATCGTGACCACGCCGGACGCGGTGCTTGTCCTGGACGGCGTCGAACACTGCTGGCAGCCGGGCACCCTGTGGTACGGCGACTTCTGCCGCGAGCACCTGGTTCGCAACACCAGCAGTGCGGTGACCCGCATCCACGTCGTCATCGACGCCCTCCTCACCGCCGATCTCGCCACCTGGTTCCCCGCGTCCTGGCGGGAACTGCTCGCCCACGGGGAGGTCCTGCTCAACCGGTCCGCCCCGGCGAGCACCCCTGCGTGGCCCGCCACGCTGCCGTACGACGCGCTTTTGCCCAGCGGATTCGCGGACTTCGACGCGGCCGCCCCGCTGGACGGCTCCCTCCTGCCCGCCGGCCTCGACCGCGCAGCCAGCGACGTCCTCGCCCTGACCGTCGCCGGACGCTCCTTCGCGCTCGTCCCGGCCGGCGACAGCGGTGAGTGGCGGTTCTCCGGCTGGAGCGAGCAACGCACCCTCCAGCCCGACGACCACGGCGGCCTGATGCTGCGGGTACGGCGCGGCCGCGCGCTAGCCGACCGGCACGTGCCCGCCGAACCCTGCACCCCCTGACCCCTGATCCCGACCGCTCCGCCTGGAAGGAACCGCCTTCGCCATGCGCTTGCACAGCTACGACGACTTCACCCCGCTGAAGGAGATCATCGTCGGGTCCGCGGAAAACTACCTCGGCCACGACCGTGACCTGAGCTTCGAGCTGTTCCACCACGAGAACTTGGCCGGCTTCCGCTCGGACTGGGCCTACCCCCGGCTCGCACAGGCCGGTACCGGAGCCCGTGGGCAGAACTGGGCCGTCAAGCAGCGTTACGCCGAGGAACTGCACGAGGACGTCGAGAACCTGGCCGCCGCTCTCACCGGGCTCGGGGTCACCGTGCACCGGCCCATCCCGCTGCCGCCCGACGCGGCCCGCATCGCGGGCCTGGGCTGGGAAGCTGCCCCCACCCCCGCCCTGAACATCCGTGACAACACCCTCATCGTCGGGGACCAGATCATCGAGACGCCGCCGGCGATCCGCTCGCGGTACCTGGAGACCCAGCTCCTGCACCGTGTCTTCCGCGCCTACGAGAAGGCCGGTGCCCGGTGGACGGTGATGCCGCGCCCCACCCTCACCGACGGCTCGTTCGACCTGTCCTACGCCCGCGACGCCTCCACCACACTGGGCGGGCCGACCGAGCCGATCCAGGATCCGCAGCCCAGCCCGTACGACGTGGGGCTGGAGATGATGCTCGACGGGGCCCAAGTGCTGCGGCTGGGCCGGGACCTGGTCGTCAACGTTGCCCAGAGCAACCACGAGCAGGGTCTCGACTGGCTTCAGCGGCACCTTGGCCACGACTACCGCGTCCACCGGGTGTGGCGGATGGCGGACAACCACATTGACTCGATGGTCCTCGCCCTGCGGCCCGGCGTGTTCCTCGCCCGGCACGACGGCATCCGTGACCTGATGCCCGAACGCTTGCGCTCCTGGCGGCACATCGTGCCGCCCGAGCCGGACGAGGGCGCGTTCCCCGTCTACGACGACGCGGACCTGGTCCTCACCAGTCCCTACATCGACCTAAACGTCCTGTCCGTCGATGAGCACACGGTGCTCGTCAACCAGGAGTGCACCGGTCTGGCCAAGACCCTGGAGGCCGAGGGCTTCGACGTGGTGCCCGTCCGCCACCGGCACAGGAGGTTGTTCGGCGGTGGGTTCCACTGCTTCACCCTGGACACCTGCCGGGACGGCGGCCTCGTGGACTACCTGTCATGACCGGCGCCGCCGTGCTGCTGCTGGACGCGGCGGGCCCTGAGTCCGCCGCGCTCGCCCGCGCGGCGGCCAAGCGCGGCCACCAGGTCCACGCCGCGACCATGGCGGACGGACAGGCGCCGGCGCCGGGGCTGGACGGGCAGGTCGTCACCGACTTCTCCCGGCCGGAGCGGGCCGTGGAGGAGATCACCGCGTATGCCTGCCGCCGCGGCGTCGGCGCCGTCCTCACCGCCAACGAGTACCTGACCGAACTCGCCGCGCTCGTGTGCGCCGAGCTCGGCCTGCCCGGTAACGACCCGCACCTGGCGCACGCGGCCCGCGACAAGGCAGCGATGGCGAGCGTGCTCACCGCGGCCGGCGTGTGCGTCCCCTACACCCGGCTCGTGCATGACGACACCGAGCTGCAGGACGCGCTCGCGGACGCGGCGGTCGGCTTCCCGTGCGTGATCAAGCCGGTCGGCGGGGCGGGCTCGGCCGGGGTCACCGTAGTGACGTCCCCGGCCGAAGCCGCCGCGGCCGCCGATACCGCACGCAGGGCGCGCGGGCGGTACGGCGGCGACGGTGCGGCGGGCTTCCTGGTTCAGGCGTACGCCGCCGGTTACGAGTACAGCGTCGAGTCCGTCACCCAGGACGCCGTCACCACGCACCTCGCCGTCACACAGAAGGCGGTGACCGGCGGCGCCCGCCGCGTCGAGGCCGGGCACAGCCTTCCCGTCCGCCTGCCCCCGGCGACCGAGAGGGCCGTGCACCGGGAGGTGGACGCGGCGATCCGCGCGGTCGGCATCCGCCACGGTGCCTCGCACACCGAGGTCGTCATCACCACCGACGGCCAGTGCACGGTCATCGAGATCGCCGCCCGGCTCGGCGCCGGCCACATCGGGCTCCTCCTCCAGCACGCCCTGGGCATCGACGTCTTCGCGGCCCTGCTCGACGTCGCCCTGGGCCGCCCGGCCGAGCTCACCTCCACCGCCCACGGCCATGCCACCGTCCGCTTCATCACCGCCCCGCACGCCGGACGGCTCACCTCCCTGACCGGGTTCCCGAAGCCGGGGCCGGGGGTGCCGTTCGTACGCTGGCGGGCAGCGATCGGCGGCCCGGTGAACGCCGCCGGCGTCAACGCCGACCGGCTGGGCTGCTTCATCGTCACCGGCATGGACGCGGCCGAGGTGGAACAGCGGGCCGACATGCTGATGCGGCAGGTCCGCCTCCACGTGGTCCCCGTCCCGCCTGGTGGCCATCCACGTCAGGCCAGTTCGACAAGGACGGCGGCCATCGCTCCGTAGCTCTCCCTCACCGCGTCCTCCTTGCCCAGCCGGTAACGCTCTAGGCGGATCGCGCCCAGATGCCGAGCCTCGTAGATCCGCGCCCGCCACGCTGCGCCCGGGGAGCGGTCCAGCGGCCCGTAGGAGTCCCAGAACGCTTCGCGCTCATCCGCCTTGGCCGTTGCCATCCGGATTGTCCAGTCCGCCTGCGGGTCGGCCCACCAGGTGCGATCCGTGTCGAACACGCCCGTGATCATCGGTTCCGGGGCAGAGCTGTGAAGCATGGTGTTCAGGGTCCAGAAGTCCCCCAAGGTCATCCGAGGCTCGGTCACCTCGTCGAGAACGGCGTGGTGGTGGCCGGCCACGGCGGCCACCTTGCGCACATCGGCGGCGTCCAGGCCGGCACTGTCGAGGTCGGAGGCGATGTCCTCCAAGGAGGCGACGACCGCCTCGCTCCACGTGCCGTACACAGGGCCAGTGACGGGCCCGAAGTGCGTGCCGCGCACCGCGTGCACCTGGCGGGCGATGGCTCCCATCTGCCGGAAGAAGGCGTGCCACAGCGTGCGGGGGTAGTCGCGGAGGCGCTCGGGCGCCGGGACGCCGTCCAGGAAGCTCTGGATCATCCAGTCCCGGCCGATCACCTCATGCGTCCAGTCCACGGCGATGATCCGCGGCAAGAGTGATGAGATCACCGCCAGATAGGGCAGGGAGGCGTACTCGTTGCGCATCAGCTCCCGCTCGCTGCGGAACTGCCTGCCCGGCTCCGGTGCAACCCGCAGGATCACCGGCCGTTCCTGCCCGGCCACCGCCACCCGGTACGTGTTGTTGTACATCCCCGAGCCCAGCTCCACGGCGGACACAACCCGCACGTCAGAGCCGAAGACGCGGCGGCAGACCGCCTGCACCTCCTCAGCGGTCACCGGCTGCTGGAACGCCTGCGACGTGCGCTCGACCGGGCGGAAATCCATGCGGCCCCCTTGGCGGTGACAGTGCGCCAGCCGACGGCGCAAGAAGGTGCCCATTGTTCCGCCCGCACGGGCGGAAGTCTCCTTGGCGGGGCGCCTCGGGCCGCAAGTGCCCGATTCCTTCTCCTGCGCATCGAGAGGTCAGGGAAACGGGACCAGCCCGGCGGCGCCCGTGGTGCCGATGCGCCCGTTGGGCACCCGCAGGCCGAGGGAGATGGGAATCAGTCACATCAACCGATCGGTCGGACGCCGACGACGTCGAACAGCACGCCTGTCCGAAGTGTGACGCTCAGCCCGGTTCGCCCTGCTGCTCGCGCGGCGGCGTGGTCGCTTCCGCCTACCACACCCGTCGCTTCACCATGTGAGGCCAGTGTGCCGACCGGTGAGCGTTGGCCCAGGGTGGTGATGGAGGGCGGGCCTACGACACGATGCTGCAATGCACGAGGAGCCGTTGGAGGAATGGGCGAGGCGGCGCGAGGAGCGCCGGAACGCCTCGAAGGGAAGGCTGCGCGCTGTGCCGCTCACCTCGGGCCCCCACCGAGGGACGCACGTGGAGCCCGGCGCACCCAGGGCGATCGAGGAATGGAACGGCATTCAGTGGGTGACCGTGGGTATCGTCCCGGACCTGGCAGCCGCGCAAGCGTTGCTCTACCCGCCACCGGCGGTGGAGGAGAGGCCCGCTGAATGGGACCGACCTGCACTGGGCAGGGGGCGGGGCCGGCACCGCAAACCGTCTCCGGTGGACGAGCAGACTCGATGAGCCGCCGGGCAGCGTTGTCGGCCCGATGCGCGATCGGGTAGACAGGAGCGTCTTGTGCTGCCGAGCGAGGGGAGGGCGCAGTGCTCGACTGGCTGAAGCCCAAGAGCACCCGCCAAGAGCGTGATCTGGCGAGGCGTGCCCAGATGCGGCTTGCGACCCGTGTGTCGTTCGCCGACTCACCGAGGCAGGATCCCGATTCGCTGGTCGGTGAGGCCGTGTACGAGAGCGAAGTCGTGATCGAAGCGCTGATGGAGCTGGTCTCTGGCACCGCTCCACGCCGGCCTCTGCAACAAGCGGCAGCAGATGCCTTGACGGCCATGTCACCGCTCGTCGCCCTGCGTCCGTCCTGGATCGCGTACTGCAACCGGCGGTTCGGGCTGGATCCGGAGGTGACAGACGCGCAGAGCGAGATGTGCCGGCTCTGGGTCGACTCCGGGACGGCCCGCTCCTGGCCGGACTTCGAACGGGCCCGGTCAACGGTCATAGTGGCGAGGGAAGAGATCGCGAAACTGCAGACGGCGCTCGCAGAATTCACAAGCAGTGATGTCACAGCCCTGGCGTAGAGCGGAGCGCCCGCTCAGCGAGCAGCAGAGCTGACACGCTACCCGCCTCTGTGATCCGGCCGTCCTCAACGGCGGCGAGCGCCCAGTCCATCGTCTGCCAGTGCACGGTCATGCCGATCTCGGTGTCGTCCCGCCGTACGGTGCCCAGCCGTAAGCCGGTGGCCAGCAAGAGGTGCGTACGCGCTGTGGTAGTCGCGGGCAACGGATCAATCACGCCCAACGCTCGCACCTCGGTCGCGACGGCGCCGGTCTCCTCCTCTAGTTCCCGTAGAGCTGCCTCCCTGGGCGTTTGGCCGCCGGTTCCCCCGCCGGGCAGATGCAGCACCCGGCGCTGCGGGAGGTAGAAGTCATCTTCGACCAGAGCGACTTGCTGGGACTGGTCGAGTGCTACGACCCGCACGCTGTCATCGACAGCGACGTGCTCGTACGTCCCAGGGCGGCCGTCGGGCCGGATCACCTGGTCGCGGTACAAGGACACGAACGGTCCGTTGTACACCAGGTCAGTCTGTATGCGCTTCCAGCCCATTGCGCTCCTTGGGGGCGGTCTCCAGCGACGCCCCATCATGACGCTGAACGGGCGCCTCACACCGCCACCTCGAAGTTCGTCGGCCAAGCGGCTGCGTCACCCGTTCCCTGCCCAATGCGTATACCTCGATGCCATCGGCGTACGCGGTGAACGCCACCCACCACCGCCGCCTATGAAGCACCGCGCCTTCCCAGCCCCCCAACGGCGGCCATACATCGCGGCGGACCAGCGCCGCCGCGATCGTCTCCATGACCTCTTGACGCTCCTGCTCCAGAAGCTCGGCCAGCGCGTCCTCCGCCCGGACCGCGAGGTCCACCCTGTACGTCATCGCACCCCCTGCTCGTGATCGGAAGCAGCACCGTACGGCGAGGAGAGCCACCGCAGGCGACCCTGTGGATAACTCCGGCCGGGCTCAGGAGGCGGCGGCGCTCGGCAGACCGGCTAGCGTCGGCATTCGCGTCTCGCGACGTGGCGATCATCAGCACGACTCGCGGTCCTGGCCATGGTGCCGTAGACCGGATGCATGGTGCTGCAACCGCCGGTTGAACCGATGCTGGCGCAGGCCCGTGACCAGATGCCACCGCCCAGCGCGCTCCCCGGCGAGCCGGTGTTCCAGCCGAAGTGGGATGGCTTCAGGGCCCTCATTTTCACCCCCTGTCCGGCGCCCGGACCCGTCCTGATCCAGTCCCGGCGCGGGGCACTGATCCAGGCCCGTTTTCCCGACCTCGTGCACGCCGCCGCCGAGCTCCCCGACGGCTCGATCCTCGACGGAGAACTGCTGGTATGGGCCGGTGAACACCTGTCCTTCGAGGCCCTGCAACGGCGCGCGGCCTCGCACGGCCGTACCGCCGCCCGGCTTGCTGAGCAGATGCCGGCCCACTTCATTGTGTTCGATGTCCTCCAGATCGACGGTCATGAATTGTTGCGGACGCCATACGCCGAGCGCCGGGCGCGGCTGGAGACGGTGTTCGCCAAACACCACCTGGCCGACCCGTGGACACTGTGCCCGGAAACCGGCGATGTGACCGTCGCCCGGGAATGGCTGATGTCCTGGACCGAGGTGCCCGGCATTGAGGGCCTGATCATCCGTGGAAGCCAGCAGCACTACCTGCCCGGTGCCCGCGCGCTCATCAAGATCCGCAGACGCGACACCACCGAGGGCATCATCGGCGCGGTCACCGGCACGCTACGTCGCCCGCAGAGCCTCGTGCTGGGCCGGTACGACCGGGGTGGGATCCTGCGGGCCGTCGCCCGCAGCGCGCAGCTGCAGCCCCGCCACGTCCGGCATCTCGCCGATCAGCTCACTGCGGCCAAGAGAGGTCACCCGTGGGAGGGCGTCCGGTTCACCACGACATGGGGGTCCCGAATTCCGCTGGAGGTGGTCCTTGTCGAGCCGGAGCTGGTCGCCGAGATCGACGTGGACACCGCCCGGGACCGAGGCGTGTGGAGGCATCCCGCGCGATACGTACGACTTCGCGAGGACATGACTCCCGGGGACGTTGCCGCGTTCGGGCAAGGAGCTGTGCCGGCAGCTGGGTGACGGCCGCCGGTAAGCCGGAGGAATCCTCGGCGGCCTCAATCGCTCGGCAGGCCCGGCACACCAGCTGGGCGTGGGCCCCGTAGCGGCGCGTCAGCCCCTGGCAGAGCGCGCAGTAGCCGACCTGGTTGGGGGTACATCCCAGTAGCAAAGCGGCGGCGGCCCGATCCGTTGAAGGGTCGATGCGCTGCGGCATCTGATCCATGTGTCCGAATGTACGTCCGGCCGCCTGGGCGGGCAGCTCGTCGATCGGAATGCTCACGCCAGGTCTGTGCCCAGCTCGGTGTCAGGGCGGCAGAACTGGCACGGCTCGATGTTCGGGTCGGTAAGCGCGGCCCGCGCCTCATCTGGCCTGATCCGGTGCCGCGTGCCCTCGATCATCGAACAATCAGCCAGGTGGATGAAGGCGGGCTCAGACCCATGAGGGGTTCGCTTCTGCTGGACGACGTAGCCGGTCTCCACCGGTGGCGCAGTGAAGCCTGCAAGCGGGCCGTCACCCTTCACCTTGCCCATCCGTCGCTCCGGCTGCCATGGTCGCTCCGGCTCGGCCGGACCCTCCGCGCGAGCCAGGGTCATCTTGACCTTGTCTCGCTGGAGACGCAGGTAGATGGCGACGGTCTCCGTCTTGGCGAGCTGCTCGTCCAAATACGCCAGGATCTGCCTGAGCCGGGGCGGGTCAGAGGGCAGCGGCGGGTCAGGGGGTAGCTCGGACATGACGTGCACCGTGCAGCGCCGCCCAGCCCGCCGACCGCCGGCCCTGCCAGTACGGATGGAACAGCACCTCCGACGACAAATGGATCAGTCGCCTCCGAACTGCAGTGCGCGGCCGTGCTGCGAGCTGTCGGTAGGCGGCGTGCCACTCCTCCTGTGCGCGAGCGAGGTCGTCGGGAATCGGACTCATAGCCAGATTCAAGCATGTGTTCGATTTTCTTCGCCACTCCGTCCGACCCTGACAAGGTGGCGGTTGTGGTGTGTCCCGTGCCAACCAACCTTGAGCAGGCGCCATCGAACCTTGGCACTTGAGAGGCCGCGCCATCGAAGCCTGGTCGTCCTGGGCTGATTCCAGTCAGATCGAGTGGGGTCCACGCTGGCTGTTCTGGTGGTCGATTGGACGACAGAGCGACTGGCTTCATGTAGGGGCCGCAATGCCGTGAGCACTGGTTCCTGCAGGAAAGTCAGAATCCGGACTGCGTGAGCAGAGGCCCTGTCGGTCGATCATGAGCAATCGGGCTCAGTCCGAGCGGGGGCGAAAGTCGATTGGGTCGATCCGGGTCGGTGCCGTACAGTTCACCGTACCGACGCGGGGTGGAGCAGCTCGGTAGCTCGCTGGGCTCATAACCCAGAGGTCGCAGGTTCAAATCCTGTCCCCGCTACTCAGATGTGAAGGCCCGGTATCCACCGGGCCTTCACTGCGTGTGGGCCGGTTCGGACCTGGTTCTTGGCGAACAGGGCACCGATGTCACAGAAGGCGTCAACGTACTGGGCTGCAGCGAGGCCGTACGCCGCCTCAGCAATCGGCGCCCGCGACCCGGGGCAGGTCGTTGAGTCAGTGCTAATGATCATCCGGATTGCTTGGACGGTGCTCATGATCAGCCGACGGTACCCAGGGAATCGCGGACCCTGCACTGCACTGTCCAAGGACAGCAGTGTCCGTTGTCATCCAATCGAGGCGGTTGACATCAAACCCAGTCGTCTTGTGCCTCCGAGCCGTTCGTCTTGATCTATGAGCGATCTGCGGGGTTGTAGGCGACTTCGTACCTTCGGTATCGCGGCGCGCCCGGGGCGGTGTCGCCGGTTTCGACAGGGGGCCCGGACACTCGAACCGCAGCAAGATGCGGTAGCCGGTCAGTCCACTTGTCGTAGACCCAATGAGCCAGGTCGGCGGGCCCGGAGTGGTCCTGTAGCGCGTCGTCGACCTCGTTGAGGTGGCGATGGTTGAGCTGCTCTCCAACCCACACGTCGAACTCGGCGAAGGCGGTGTGGATGGCCACCGACTCGTTCTCGGTGAGGTTCTCCTGGCCGGAAGCCTCCAATGTCACGGACCAATTGTGGCTGTGCATACGGGCGCAGGGGTGCCAGGACGGCAACCTCGGCTCGATGTGCGACGCGCTGAAGTCCGCCTCGTGAGTCAGCGTCATCATCGGTTCGTCTCCCTCCGTCGTCGCCACTGCCGAGGAGGCTACCCGCCACCCCGCCGGAGCCGCAGCGGTGCCCGACTTTGGCGGGCGGGACGTACGCACGATCAGAGGCGCAAGACGACTGGGTTCGATGTCAACCGCCTCGATTGGGATGTGTAGGGACTCAGGGTCCGTGCCATGGCGCGGTCCTGTGACCTGTGGCTTCTCGTGGTGTCTCAGACCGTGGCCAGCCGTCCAGTCTCACGATCACGGCCGAATCGGACCGTCCGCAGACTGTGGGAGGCCACTGACCTGCGGTGTCTCACGAGCGGCCACCGAATGGCCATTGGCCCTGAGATTCGACCAGGGATCTTGAGTTCTCACAGGATGACAGCGGACAGCAGTTCTGTCCTCTGACATCCAATGCAGTCGTTTGACAGCGAACCCAGTCGTGCGAGGTGAGCACGCTCCTGCATGCAGGGGCGTTGCCCGCGACGCTACATCGTTGAAGACGCAGACCGGCGAGAGTCTCAGGCGATCTGGTCCGGGGTTGTCGAGTTGAGGACGAAGGGAGCAATCGCTGCAGCGGTGAGCGGGGAGGACAAGTACGCTCCGAGGGTGTGGAAGTCGATACTGCCAATCGGGGTGTCGGCGTGCTGGTCAACGGGGAATCGGTCGCCGAGCCGGCGGGGAATCGCCACAAGGTCACCTGTGTCGGCGAGGTTCACCCAGTAGCGGACCCCGGCAGGTCGGGCACCCCGATCGGCGATGGGCGCGGGCACCAGGTGATCAAAAATCCCGCCTGGCAGGCCAAGGGGAGAGCCCAGGGTTACGAAGCAGTCCACGGTCAGTTCCGGGTGAGCATGGAGGGCCTCGTACGCGACGACGGAGCCGAGGGAGTGCGCCAGCACCACGCGGGGGCGCACCCGCCGGATCGACTCGGCCACGGCGGATCGGGCGGCAGCCCGTACCTGCGGAACGTGGAGGTAGCGGCGGACCTCGCCCGCCAGCTGGACGGCGAGCCGGATGACTGTCCCGATGGGGATGTTGCGGCGTCGGGAAACCCAGGACAGGACCTGCCGCAGCGGTGCAGTAATCAGTCCCTGCCGTTCCTGGAGGGTGGGTGAACCCAATGCCAGCGCCCAGGCGATGACCACGGACTGTTCTCGTTCATCGATGGCAAGTACATCCGGCACGACAGCCTGTCGCTCCCCGCCGTGGGTGTGGTGAGCGTAGTACGCGACGTGCAGGGCAGGTAGTTGGTGGGCGCCCAGTCCGGCGGCCGTGAAGCCATGCTGAAGTTTGGGCCGCCACTGCCCTGCTAGTTCGGTGACCGCCTGTTCCGGCGAGCGGCCGCTCAGGTGGTTGCCGATGCCGTGCACTGCGACGATCGTCACTGCTCTGGTCCTTCCTCCAAGTGACAGTGAACGGAGTACGCCGGGAATCGCCACGGGCCGCCGGTGGTCACGCCGTCGACCTTGCTGATCTCGTACTCGTGTGCCTCCAGCCGTACGACCTCAAATCCGTCGGGCGTCAGTACGTCGACGAGAGCATCGTGGAGTTGGGCAGTGGTCGCAGTGATGGGGCGGGTGTAGACCAGGCCGGAGGAAGGCGGCAGTCCTCTCTCCCATTCGTCGGCGGTGTGCAACTCCCATCCATCTGCGCGGGCATCGCCACATAGCAGTTCGCCCGGCAACCAAGCCAGGACGTGGGTGACGTGGACGGTCGGCCGCGTCGGACGGAGCGCCGGCGCCGTTGCGGAGCAGGCCCAGCCGAGGGCCGTAACATGGCCGGCCTTGCTGCCTACCAGCACGCCGTTCTCGTAGGGGGCGATCGTGTGTACTCGATCCGGTACTGGGGCTGGCGGTCCGAGTGGATCGCCGGATTCGACATCCCATGCCTGGACCTCCGCCTTGCTGACAGCGGCCACGAGTACCGGCCTGCCGTTCACTTGGCTGACAGCCATCACCCGAGGGCCGGCCACGGGGACGGAACCCACGAGCGAGGCCGTCACAAGGTCCCAGATCCGCACCTGATCGTCGTCCGACGATTGCTCGGCAGCGAACAGGCGCCCGCCCTGCATCGCGATCGCTCCGATCCGGTCCAGCGTGATCGATTGCCGCAGGGTGCCGTCGGCCAGGGACCAGAGACAGACCCTGTGTTCGTTGTGGACGCTGATCAGGAGGGACTCGCTGCCGACGGCGCCTGCGACCAGCTCTGTGACCGGCCCCTCCACGCTGGCGAGGAGATGGGAAGGCGACTCCTTGATCGTGTCCCAGATATGGATACCGCCATCGGCACCGCCGACCACGGCCCACACCGAATCACCGTGCGGCACAGCGGCCAACGCGGTGGCCGGGGCGGGGAGGCGGACCGTCGATTCCAGGGCATCCTCACGGACGTTCCAGGTGTCGAGCTCATTCTCCGTGGTCACCGTGACGATGTAGGACGCGTCGCAGGCCGTCACGGTGGTGGCATGCCTGAGCCCGCCCAGGTCGGTCAATTCGCGATCCTCGGCGCCGGTGTTCAGGTCCCAAGCCTTGATCGTGCCGGACACGAGTTCGGCGGTGAGGGCGAACTCCGAGCCGCCGAGCCGCATGGTGCCGAGCATTGTGGCGGGGTGCCAGTGGTTTTGGCCGTGACCGAACCGCGGGCAAACGTCGAGGTCCCACACCCGTATGTTGCCGTCGCGATGGGCGGTCAGCGCGAGCTGGAAGCGGTCGACGCGGCGGATATCCCCTAGCGCCAGCCTTCTGTCCTCTGGGCGTGTGACGACCTGGACGGTGTCACCGTTCACCCGGACCGCGTACTTGCCGGGGGTGTAGGCGACGAGGGAGAGCAGCGGGGTCGGCACGTTGGTGCGCTGGATCCGCACTGCTTGGAGCCCGCCGGCCGATGTGAGGCAGACGGGCCGCCCGTTCAGTTTGCGCAGCACCCTCGGTCCGTCATCTTGAGGTTCGGCGCAAACATATTGGATCGCGAGGGAACCGTCCGCGGACTCCACTCCGAGTAGCGAGGAGATGGTGGTGTCCCCGGCGTTGACGGTGTCGAGGGTTTTGCCGAACGACTCATCCAGCAGGCCGATCCGGCTGATGTCACCGTTGACCCGACCAACTACAAGGAATGTTTCATCCTCAGTGTCGGCGACGGCCAGGGCCGAGACCCCCGCGCCGTCGAGGTGTGCGTCGGTAACGATCGCACCCGTGGCGAGATCGTGCAGTCGCAGAACGTTCTGGTCAGTCACCAAGGCAATGACCACCCGCTCCTCCAGATCCACGATCACCATGTGAGTGATGGCATGTCTGTCTGTCCGGAGCGTCGAGGAATACCGGAGGACCGCGCCGGTTCGGCTCGGTGTGATGTCCCACGCTTGGAGGGAGCCGTCGGTCCCGCCGAACACAGCGAGGAGCCGTCGATGGACAGCTCCCAGGGCCAGGGCTGACACTGTGGTGCCCAACTCGTCCTTGGTGATGACGTGCAGCAGGGACTCCTCAGGCAAGCCCGTACTCCAGCGCGTGCAGAGCACGGCCTGTTCGTCTTGGAGATGGCGCGCCAGTCCGGCCGCCCGGTAGGTCACAAGGCTCTGCTGAAGCCTCGCACGCCGTGTCTCCAGCAACCCGTCCTGCCCGAAGAGGCTGCCACGACCGAATGCCTTCTGGTATGCGGCTCCGGCCCGCCGCGCCGTGGGGGTTTTCGTCCTGTGAACGGCTTCCCAGATGCTGTTGCGGTCGGCGCGGACTAGGTATTCCGGGTCTAGGAACAACTGGTCGACTGCGGATCCGCCCGGCACAGCGACGGCATGATCCATAAGGTGTCGTAGCAGATACGGTGCAGCGAGGTCCCACCGAGGCCCCTCAGCGGCCCGCCGTCCGGGGACGGCCGACAATAGCTCGTGGAAGAGCTTGTCGGCGAGCCCGTCGAGTTCGGCCCCGGCGTCACGGAAGTGTTCGGTGATCGTCTCGTGGAAGAACCGGTAAAGCTGACGTCCGTCCGAGTCGATGTTCGTCCGCAGATAGAAGCGGGCGGCAGCCAGCTTCTCGCGGGCTTCGCCCGGGGTCAGCGGGCGGAGCCCCTGACCTGCGGCCATGGCGGCAGCGGTGGCCGCTGCCGCCACAAGCTCCAGTGGCATACCCTGACCCCGCGCTTGTGCCAGTCCCACCATCACGTGCCGCATCCACGGGTCGCCGTCCAGCGTGGTCCGCAAATGCAGTTCGAGCAGGTGCGGCAGAGTCTGCGGCAGCCGGGCGACCGCCTCGGCAGGTTTCAGGGGTACGCCGGCCCGCAGGAAGTCGGCGAAGAGTGCTGCGACGAGGAAGGTGCTGCGATCGCGGCCATGAGCGATCGCGGTGGCAACCGCACGGGCTACGGACTCGCGGAGGGCCTGGTCGCTGTAACTGGGTGCGCTGTACAGGATGTCGGCGATGTAGGTCGTGAGGTCGTTCGCAAGGTCCTCGACATTGGAAGAGGTGTCCAGGTTAAGCACCATCCCGCGGGCGCCGGGCGCTTCCCAGAAACGGTGGCCGTCCGTCTGCGGCGGGCGCATTCCTACGAGCGCTCGGAAGGCGGGGCGGCCGTCGGAGCGGAGCGTGCGCAGGAGCTGGGGTAGCAGATCGCGGACGATGCGGTCGCTCTCCAGGGCTTCGTCAATGGCATCGAGGATGAGTATTACCGGTTCTGGCAGGTCCTGGGCGATGCGTTTGAGCTGGTCGAGAGCTGGCTCCCTGCTAGCGGCGGCCGGCTCCGTGTCCTCGGGAGTCAGTTGGGCCGTGATCGAAGCGATCACCTCGTCCGTGCTCCGGTGCCGGGCATGGACCGCGACAAGAGTCGGGTACCGACGCTCCGGGCGGTACTGAGCAGGAATGCGGCCAACCAGCCCTGCGCTCAGCTCGGCGAGCTGATTGTGCGACAGGAAGACCGTTACCCCCAGCAGCGCCGACTTTCCGGCCCCAGGGCTTCCGGTGACCAGCAACAGGGTGTCGTCGCTCGCCAGCCAGGAGCGAATCTGGGTCAGCTCACGGGTTCGCCCAGTGAATAGGCAGGCCATGATCGCAGCGGCGTCGTCCAGGCGGCCGGACGCCCGGGTGAGGAAGTGGACTGGGTCCAGACCGGGGTCGAACTCCGCCGCTAGTTCCCGGACTGCAAATCGCAGTCGGCTCCGAAGACGCTGCCAGCCGTCTGTGCTAAACGCCGGGTTGGCGAAGAACTCCGGTACCGGCAACGAGGCGGCTCGGCGCGGCGAGTGCACTACGGTCTGCGGATACCCCTCGCCGAGGCGGACCAGCTCCCGTGCGATCTCGTCGGCGACAGCCTCCACCGGCACGTGGGACAGAGCCGGAGAAATGTCCCAGTGCCCCAAGCGGAGCCGCTCCAGCGCTTGGGCCGTGGCCTTGGTGAACCGTGCGTCAAATGCGCTCTCGTCCGCCGTGCAGGCCGCGATCACCCAGGTCCTTCGGTCGCCCTCGGGAACGTCCTGGAACAGCTGATAGTCCGTCGCGGCCCCTGCACCACAAACATCGAGCAGGAACAGGACAGGAGACTGGTTGGATCCGTGCTCGACCTCGTTCAGCCATCGACCGACATCGATCGCCGACTCCGGGAGGTCGGTCGGACGGCTGTCGTGCACGGGCAGGTACAAGACCCGGCGACGAAGAGCCCCGTGACCGGCAAAGTGAACGATACGCGGCCGGCCCGCCGAATCGTGCCGCAGTTGCCGCCAGCTCTCCTCAATGCTGACCCGATCCGCGTTGATCACCGGCTCATCGACGTTCAGTCCATCGAAGCGCGAAAGCACCATGGCGAGTTCACGCACCTGCGGTTCAACCGACGGCAGCGGACGGAACCCCTCCGACATGGGGTTCCACTCGCCGTCGACCACGCTCTCAAAGGTCCCAACCCCGAGCAGAAGTGCTCGAACCATCATCCCCCCGTGCCCGTACGCTTCGGTCTCCAGGCTATCGGGATCGAGGCTGGTCACCCCTCACGACTAGATCCACTGTCAGAAAGCCCAGGCGACTGCGTTTGCTGTCAAACGCCTCGATTGGATGACGAAGGACAAGTTCGCCTGGGGCAGACAGGAAAGATCCACGAAAGACTGGCCAATACTTCCAGTGGCATGTCAACGTAGACGACCTTCCCGGAAAACCCCAGGCCAGGAAGGCGGTGGCGCCTGACGGTCGGCCGCTAGCCGCTTCTCCCGGAGTTCCTTCGACGTGGAGACGTCGGCCGACATACTCGTCACCGCCGTGCCACGGGTGCCGGAGCCCCCCGACGCGTGTAGCGCGCCCGAACGGCTCTGCTTATTGGAGGCGACTCCTGCTTGTCCGGCGGTCTATCGGCTGGCCGCCGTATCCGTATGTCCCATGCAAGGAGGCTGTCCGTGCCGTCTACGGAAATGACCGTCGGAGATCTCATCGACCTGCTGTCCGCCTGCGACCGTGACGCCCCGGTCCGGCAGGCGATCAACCCGTTCTTCCCGACGGAGCACCGCCTCGCTCAGGTCGTCCAGTCTGTGGATGCAACCGGGCAGACGGTCGTCCATCTCGCCGAGGGCCGCGATGAGCACAGCCAGCTCGGTGTCCTGCCGCCCGAGGTAGCCGTGACGCTGGCCTGGCAGTCGCCCGTCCAGCCACCGCGTCGTCCCCGCCGCGCCGCTCGCGGCGGCCAGTAGATCCCCATCATCCTTGGAGGTGCCCCTGAACCCCGACTTCCCCCTCGACCCCACCGCGCCCGATCGAACCCAGGCCGCGTACTGGGTCGGCCCCCGCCACCTGGCCGGTGACGACGGACGCCTCTACGACACCGTCGCCGACACCCTCACCAGCCTTGGCTGGACGAGCCTGACGATGGTCCGCGGCCGGCAGGAGCCGGACGAGGCACCGGAGGACCGGCAGGTCGTGCGCAGCACAGTTCTGCACCTCAGCCCCGACACCCTCCGATGGGCCCAGTGGGTCCTCGCGGACGAGCCGTTCCTGCTGGGGGACCTGCCAGTCGCCTGGCAAGTGTCGGCTCGCACGGACACGGCCAGTCCGCTCGCGCAGTGGTCCGCGTACTTCACCGCCGACGTCCCCGGAGAGGCCGTCGTCGACTTCCTCGTCGCACTCGACGCACGGGAGCGCCCGGCCGAGGAGTTCGGCGGGACCGAGCTGGTCCTCGACGCCGTCACCAATCATGGCTGGCTCCTCGACATCGACCAGCCCCGTGCGGGAGCGATGGACGCGACCTTCACTTCCCACATCAGCTACGGCACCGTGCCGGCTCTCATCCAGGACGCCGACCCGCGCACCCTGATCGACAACATCGAGGCGAGCTTGGACGGATGGCAGGCATGGGCCGAGCCGGTGCTCGGCGCACGGTGCCTGTGGGCCGCGTCGTTCAGCTCCAGCGTCCCGCACGACCTGGTCGCCGCCTTCGCCCGCTCGATCAGCTCCACCGCACCGGTGCTGCGCCGGGTGCTCCCCGCGAGCACCAAGGGCCGGCTCCTGCGCGCCCCGGCCATCTAACGGCAGGCGTCCTGATCGCCACGAGGGGAGAGGAGAACTGTGGTCAGGGCTCTTGTTCCGCATCGACTGGTCGGAGCCCTCAGTAGGGGCCTGTGCCCAGCCGCCCTCCGTGTGCCATCGAAAGGCCCGGACACCTTCGTGTCCGGGCCTTATCGCATATCCGTCAGAGGTCCTGTGCTCATCGCTCGCTGATACCGGGTGGCGGCAGCCGGACGATCAGCTGTCTGAAGAATTCAGGCACCGCCTGGAATGGACCGGGACCGGTGACGAACGACGCCCCGTATATGTCGCCGGCCCCTACCGAATCGACATCGTGGCCGCGGAGGACGCCGGTTCCGGTTGGTATGCGACACGTACGAGGCCCTACTGCTCGATGAGGGACGGCCTGTGCCACGCGGGTGGGCATACGACGTCCAGCGCGGCTCGCTGCGATGCGAATGAAGGGCCATGCGATGGTGCCCCGCCACCAGCATGCGGGGCGGGGCACCGAGTAGTGGACGTCCTATCGGCCTGCGGTTGCCTTGGCGAGGGCCTTGTCGAGGTGCCGGTCGACGAGAGCGGGTGAACCGGAGACGATCACGAGGATGTTCCCATCGCGGATTGCGGCCTGCTTCACCACGCTGTCGTGCCCGCCGACGGAAAACGTCAGCAGCTGGCTCCACTGCTCCTCGCCGAGGTGGGGCGATGCTGCCTTCTCGGTAGTGACGTTGATGGCGGAGCCGCCGACGAGGACCTGGTATTCGGGGCACCCGGTCATGGCATCGAAGATCTTGGCCATGCCGTCGGACAGCTTGGTGGGTGCATCGCTATACAGCTCCTCGGAGACCTCGGAGTCGCTGTGGCTGGCGTAGGTGAAGGAGGTCTTCGCCTGGCGGGGAAAGTCGAGCGATCCTGCGGTGGCCGCGTCGCCGCCGAGGTCGGAGAGGGCCGGGCAGTCGAGGACGGTGACGTCGTCATGCCGAGCGGGGCGCTCGGGCTTGCGGGTGTAGCCGCTGCCCAGGTCGCTCTCGTCGAGCAGGCGAGCCGTGAGCGCGGTTGACGACAGTGGGGTGCTGTTCGCCTCAGTGGCGGCCGGGCTGCCGGGGCGAGCGGACGATGACGGAGCAGGAAGCGCCGTGGTGTTGGACGAGCAGGCGGGCAGGGCGAGCAGGGCAACGGCGGTGATGCCGGCGGCGGTGGTGGCGACGCGAACGCGCACGACTTGACCCCTCGGTTCTGGGAGATGGTTGGGCAGTGCGGCCACGGAGGGCCAGGCGGGGTCGTAGGGGTAAGGGGTCAGTGGCCGAGGTGGCGCAGGCAGTCCTCGAACGTGGAGTGTGTGGCATCCACCGGCGCCGAGTGCCGGTTGTACCAGGCCGTGTCCAGGCGCCTCTCCTGCTGCTGGTGACCGGCGCGGCAGCGCAGCCAGATCTGATCTTGAGTGGAGATGATGATCCAGTCCCGGTACGCGCCGCACTCGGCGCAGGTGACGATCTCGCCGTCCAGGACGACGGGTCGCAGCCAGGGCATCATTCGGCCGGCGACCTGGTCGTGGCTCGGGACCCGCAGGTCCGGCGGCAGGAAGTCGTCCACCTCGGCCACCGGCTCGGACGGATGCACACCGGGCTGTGGCGCTGGAGGCGTGGGCAGAGGGATGCGCTGCCACATCTCCCACATCTCTTGGTGCCGGCGCTGCATCTCGATGTCGAACGTGTCCTGCTTGCGGCGGCGTATCCGGTCAAACACGCTGGCGTCCTCCTGCGTCTCGTCCTGCTCGCGTCATGATCGTCTCGGAAGGCATCTGATCTGTTCAACTCGCAAAGTCCACAGTCACGACCGGCCATGCCGGGGCCTGGTTCGGCCCTGCGCCGCACGTCCGGTGCGGCTGGTCAGGCGGCCCGTCCCGCGGTCGGCGGTCACAGCGTTGCTGGTGTCGGCGGGTAGGCCGGCGGTGCGGTGCAGGCGCCACACCAGCACGTCGCTGATGGATTCCGCGGTGTCCAGTTCTCTGCGTCCGGCGGCGTCGGCGAGGAGCGCGGTGGTGTCGTGGCCAGCGGCTTCGGCGTCGGTGAGGGTGGCTGCGAGCGCGTACCAGCCGGGCTCGGTCAGGATCTGTTCGGCCAGCTCGGGTACGGCCTCGCGCAGCACGGACGTCTGCCGCTGAAGGAGCGGGCGGCCCAGGTGCCTGCCGCGCTGGTAGAGGGCGCCCAGCGGCTGGGCGGCGGCAGCCTGGTAGGCGGCGCGCAGGTGTTCGGCGGCCTGGCGTGCAGCGGCGGCCTGCTGGGCGTGGCCCTTCTTCGCGTGCCAGTGGATGGCGGCGGTGACGAGGAAGAACAGCATGTCGATCGCCATCGCGGTGGTCGCGCCGTCTTCCCCGCGGCCGAGCGCGGGACCGCCCTGGATGAGGTCGCGGGCGGCCTGCCGCAGCGCCCGGTCGTGGCCGCGTTCGGCCCGCACGTGCGAACGGGAGGCCCGCTCGAAGGCGATGGCGGCCTGCCGTAGTTGCGTCCGGGTGTGCGCAGCGGAGGTCTTCGCGAGCGCGTCCAGGACCTCACCGGCCGAAGCGATGTGAGCAGCGGCGACCGCGTCGTCGCCCTGCTCGATGACGATCAGCGCCTGCCATGCCGCAGAGGCAGTGCCTCGGCGCGCGACGGACGGGGCGCCCGGAGCCATGTGCGGCGGCCAGCCGGATGGCGCGGCAGCGTGATCGTCGCGGTCGGCGGACCAGCGTTCGCGGATGCGGGGCAGTGACAGGTCCGGAGCAAGCCTGGAACCCGAGTAGAAGATGGGTTCGCCGTCCTTGTTGCGGTCGTCGGGGAGTGCGACGGTGTAGCCGAGCAGGTCGCCGGAGGGCGCGATCCGCCGCCGGATGAGCAGGCCGGCGGCAGCGAGCCGGTCGAAGAATTCCGTCTCGCTGGTGGCACCGGCTACCGCACGGCGGACGGTCTCGCGCAGCTCCTCGCGAGGGGTGCGTTCGCGCTGCTGCCGTTCGGCCTTGTGCCGCTCGGCGCTGGTGGGCCGCTGGGCGGCGGTGCCGTCCCCGGTGTTGAGCCGCTTGAGGCCGTACTCGGCCTCGATCAGACGGGCTTCGGCCTGAGCACGGCCAGCGTCGTTGTTCAGGCGGGGCCGACGGCCGTCTTCGCGGACGAGGGTGGCGATGATGTGGATGTGGTCGTCGGCGTGGCGGACGGCCGCCCAGCGGCAGCCGGCGTCGTCGCCGTCAGGGGCGATGCCGGTGGCCGCGACCATGCGCCGGGCGATCTCGCCCCACTGCTCGTCGGACAGCACCGGGTCCTCTGGCGCGGCGCGCACCGATAGGTGCCACACGTGCTTGGCCGGGCGACGGCTGGGGGTGAGAGCCTCGACCGGCTGGTCGAGGAGCTTCTGCAACTCCGTGAGCGTCGCCTGCGGGTCGCGGCCGGGATCTGGGGCCAAGCTGTCCCAGGCCGCCACAAGGTGCGGGTCGACGTGCTCCTCGTGCGTGCCAGGCCCGTACAGGTAGTACAGCAGCCCGATGGTGCGCGTCCCGCGCTTGTGGACTCTGGGGATCATGCGGCGTGGTTCTCGGTGTCCAGGTAGTGCTGGGTGAAGGTCTCCACGCGCTTGGCGGCGCGGTGGACGGCGTCGAGGACAGCTCGGGTGTGCGGGACGTCGGCGCCGGCGTTGGTGGCCTTGGCCACCTGGTTGAGGTTGTTGCCGATCTGGCCGAGGTGCCGGCGGACGGCGAACAGCTCGGTCAGCACTTCGCGTTCGGAGGCGATCTCCGCAGCGGTGCGGTCGAGGTCACGGGCAGCTCTGAGGGCGGCGTGGGCGAGGAAGCTGGCGACGCTCATGCGGCAGGCGGACGCGGCGCGGACGAGCAGCTGGTACTCGTCGTCGTTCATACGGCAGCTGGGCTGACGCATGCGCTTGTGCTCGTTGCGCAGGCGTTCACGCTGGCGCACGTGCGGCTTCGGCGGCGCGGCGTGCTCGCAGTTCGAGGTGTGGCACGCGTGCTGTTGTCCCCCTTCTGGATGCGGTCCGCCCTCGGCCGCATCCTGGTGGACCGGCACCTCCTGGTGCCGTTCCACTCTCGCCACTCCAGGGGCGGGGAAGGCAAGAGCATTGCTCCCATTGGGAGCAATGCTCTTGCGATAACTTGCTCGCCCCGAGACCGAGTTGAGGTCCTGAGCAGGTTCCGGGGTGGTGCCGTTCTCGTTCGGGTTCGTCATCGGCTGTCGGGCCTCACCGTGCGCAGTCGTCGCTGGATGCTGGCGGTTAGATCGAGGACGGCGGCCGGTCCTTCCAGGAGCTGGACCGGCCCGTTCGGCTTGTGCTGGACGAGCCAGTGGCCGGTCGGGACGGGCACCATGGCGTGGACGAGGTGCCGGCGGACCAGGACGGCGGCCCAGGCAGCCGCCTCGGTGGCCATGTGCCGCGACGAAGGAGTAGGGCGGTGAAACACGGATGCCTCTCGGGGCAGGGCGGTGGCCCGGCGCGCACCGGGCCACCGCAGGGGACAGGGGGAGTGACCTGCGGGTTTGCGGGTCACCCGCACTCGGGGCAGCGCCCGACGTGGCCGCTGAGCGCCCGGGCCATCCGCGCCTTCGTGGAAGCGGCGTACGTCGCGCTGGCCTTCGCCGATGGCCTGCCGGCATGCCGCTCGGAGTGGGCGCTCAGATAGCCGATCTCCCGCTCGTACTCCTCACGGAGGGCAGCGAACTGCGGGCAAGTCCTCATCGGGTGGTGCTCCTTGTCGTCGTGATGCCGTCCGGGCTGCGCAGGGCCGCCAGGACCAGACTGAGTCGGTCATTCCGGCCGCCGGGGAGCTTCTCGCGGCGGATGATCTCCCTGAGCTGGACCCGGGTCACGGCCTCGTTGCCGTCCCGTTCCAGCAGCGCGGGTACGTGGGGGCGAATCAGCTCGACCAGTTGGTCGACGTCCTGCTCCGGCTCGCGCGGCGGACGCTGCGGCTGCGGGCCTCGCGAGCGGCCACTGCGCTTGCCCTTCGCCTTGGAGGCCGGCGTCCGGCGCGCGGGAACCTTGTGTCCGCGGTCCCCGGTGGTGTCGGTCCCCGTGTCGGTCGGTCCCCGGTCCCCGGTGGTGTCGGTCCCCGTGTCGGTCGGTCCCCGGTCCCCGGTGGTGTCGGTCCCCGTGTCGGTCGGTCCCCGGTCCCCGGTGGTGTCG